>NZ_JAZBJZ010000190.1:0-6116 GCF_036349135.1 Tumidithrix elongata BACA0141 | reverse complement strand
CTGGTTTTAGTCTTAACACGCTCAAGACATTATTTAGAATGAAATAGCCCTGATCTGAGACATGCTCTCCTGATATGGTTATGTCATCCATATAAACACTTAGGTTACAATTTTCATGTTCAACGATTTCATTTATTGCTTCCCACATGTCCATATGTGCAAAGTAGGAGAGTAATGGGCTTGATGGACTACCAGTTGGCAAATGGTCTTTGAATGTTAATAGCTTAGTCAGAATGCCAGCAACATCTGGAGAACATTTCATTTTTTTGTGGAAGAACCAATAAACATGCCTTGCTGGAGTAGAAAGAAAATATTTTTCAATATCAAGAATTCTCACCACATTAGCGTTTACATGGACTTTGGCATTACTAATGTAGGAGCAACCTTTTTTAGGATTATGTAAATAGTTCGGACACTTAATTCGCTTCAAAAGATCTTCAATTTGCTTCTGAACTCTCTTTAAATCAGGTCTTGGCTTTTCCAAAAGGCGAATTTTCCCACTGTCCGTGGAAATGCTTTCTTCACAATCAAATAGATATTCCGAATGAGTAAGAAATTTAAGTTTATCTCTGCCAACCCATAAAAGCTTGGCAAGTTTTGCTTGAGATCTCAAGCAATAAAAAGGAGATTGATCTAGTTCATACCCTGAATATTTATTCTTTTGTAACAGTCTCATAAGCAGACCTTTCCTTAATAAAGTTAAGAAGATTAAGAACCTTAGAAGAGATGAAAGTTCTTAGCTTTTCTGTTTTTAGATCGTTATTTAAGCTTTCCGAGAAAAACATGATTGAGGAAGGAGGTATATCGAAAATTTCTGAATATCGGTTCAGTAAATCAAGTGTCAGGGTCTTTTTCCCTGATTCAATTTCTGAAAGATAAGACTTAGATATGCCTAACTTTTCGGCAAGATCTTTTTGTGATAGATCGTGGAATACCCTCATCAACCTTAAGGCTTTGTTCAACATATCTAGCCTCCTTGGGATAGAAATTATATAGAAATTGTATAGAAGGGTAAGAAGTTAATTCAGCATCTCAATCAGCCACTTCAATAGTTTGAAGATGAACAAACCAATTCGGAAAATCAGACGGAGCGTTCCTGGTCTACGAAGCCATTCTAGCCACCGTTGATTTTTACGCTGTTTCAACTTCTCCAGATGTTTGTCGGGTTCAGAATTCTTCTTGTTAGAATTATTCATAAGAAAATATTCTCCTTTTGGGTAGGTTGTTTAGCTCATTTCTCTGACGAGAATGAGCCTGCCTTAAACAAACCTAGAGAACATCTGTTTTAACCCTTCCTATACAGAGCGCAACCACTGCCTGGGTGCGCTAATGTGCTGTGTATTAATGTGGCAGATAACTTAACTAACTATTCCCAACTCTTGGCTAATCATAGACAGTCTTTAAGCGATTTCGGTAGAAAAAGCTTTAGAGTCAGACTGAATTATGGTTTTAGCGATTTAATCACTATTAGCCCACAGGTCTACTGATGCTTACGAGTTGTGTAGTTGCTAAAGTTATTACTACAGCATTACTAAAGAACACGATAGAAGATGATTTCTCAACTTCCGCAGATCGCAAAAACGATCTAGTGAGTGGCATATCTCCTTAATAACCCGACTAAATTAAATATAACACACATTCTGCGAATTCAGTTCGCTGTCAGCGATTTTCTTTTGCGGATTAACCTGATATGTTTAGGTTGTTAACTTGTAGCCGATATCTTTGTTTGCCTTGTCTTGGTGTTAGCATAACCATAAAGATTCAATCTGAGTGAGAACGCCTGTGGTGAGAGTGGTTGGTCAGCAGCGTTATCAAAAGATGATGCTAGTAATTTGTAAGAGGTGTGGAACCGTGATGCACTAATCTATCGAAAAACTATGATTGCTATAATATTTTTTAGTCGGGTGTCAGTAAAGGAGCAAAAGCAATGGTGCAGAGCATTGACAGCAACTATAAGTCTCAAAACATAGATGCTTTAGATACAGAGCTTTTCCGAGCGATCGCGATCATGCCTCAAGAGATAAAAGTCGCGATTTTAGATTATGCAGAATATCTCATTAACAAACATACGCAAAGTAATTCCCTCGCTATTATTCAGACGCAAACCCCTACAAAAAAACGTCAGGCAGGATTACTAAAAGGTAAAATTTGGATGGCTGATGACTTTGATGCGCCACTAGAAGACATGAAGGACTATTTGATCGAATGTTAATTGCTCAAGCAATACATCGCAATTTCTTGATAGTCAGTTGTGATGAAGTGTTTGACAAATATCTAGTACAGAGAATTTGGGAATAAAGAAGGAATAATTCTAGGTTAATTTTCATGAATGAAACTAACCTAGAAAATATTAAAAAAGCGTAAAAACGATTAAATTTCGGCGGAACGCATCCCGAAGGGAATCGCTGCCAAATTCATCGCTAAGGCTTCGCGCAGACTGCGTACAACCGCAATCATTGAAATTTCATCGGTGAGTTGATTCACGGCTGAGCCAACGCCAACACCTGATGCCCCACTTGCGATCGCCATTCATCGAACAGTGAAGGTCAGTCGTAAGGATATCAATGAGGCTGTCCTTGCCTTTCGCTCTGACTTGCAGGATCACACGTCTTTAGATGTCAAAGATTCAGGGAAAAAGTTTTATGATTGGTTGATTGCCCCGATTGAGACAGAATTACAGCAGGCAAATGTACAAGCGATCGTCTATGCTCCCGATGGTCAGTTACGCTACATTCCCCTTGCAGCTCTTTATGATGGCAAGCAGTGGTTGGTTGAGAAATATCGCATCAACAATATCACAGCGCGATCGCTGACAGATTTTAATCGTCGTTCGGGAAGCCAATTGAATATCCTTGCAGGCGCATCGACACTTGAGCACAAGATTACTGTGAGGGAAAATCGCTTTTCCTTTGGAGCAATTCCAGCAACAAAACAAGAGGTGAATGGGATTAAGAGTAAACTCCCTAATACATTAGAGTTGATTGATAGCACATTTACCAAGTCTGCTACAGGCGATCGCGTAGGTTCGCATTCAATTATCCATTTGGCAACCCATGGCTTGTTTAATCTTGGTACACCCGATGATTCCTTTATTATTTTTGGGGATGGCGATCGCTTGACGTTACGGGAAATTCAGGACTGGACGCTCAAGAATGTCGATTTGGTGGTTTTGAGTGCCTGTCAGACAGGGGTCGGTGGCAAGTTAGGGGATGGGACAGAGATTCTTGGCTTGGGCTATCAGTTCCATAACACAGGAGCAAGAGCGGTAATTGCTTCTCTATGGTCTGTCAATGATGGCGGCACGCAGTCCTTAATGGATTCTTTTTATACCAATATCAAAAAAGGAAATCCACCAACTGAGTCACTGCGCCAATCACAAATCGCGTTAATTCAAAGCAAGGAATTTTCCCATCCTTATTACTGGTCGGCTTTCTTTTTGATTGGGAATGGATTATAACTCTCAGCCCATCTGCCAATTCACCACAACCCGCGATCGCGTCACAAGCTTAATGGAAGTCTTGGGTGAAGTTGGGCTTCATCCTTTTACTCAATCGACAAGATCGCATTATCTCTTTTCAATTCTTGCGATCGCTTCTTTGGGTGATACTTCATCGGCAATTACAGACAAAATACCAGGGAGATAGCAGTCCATCATCAACACGTTTGTATATACGTACTGCTTAACGATCTTAGGAGTTAAAGTAATATTCTCAACGTCTATACTCGTTTTAAAACGAATCTCCCCGTCGTCATAGTCCATTTCAAAGTTACCCATCATCAAGCCATAGTTAGCACGAGTAATAAATTCTGCTAAGGCTTGTCGCTTTTCTGCAGGAACTTTTGATAAAAAAATCGAATAAAAAAGGAACTGTTCTTTCTCTTCTTTCGCATGAGCAAAGCACTGCCACTTACCATGATTGCCCTCAAAGCTCATTTGTAGAATTGGTTGATCGCCGATTTGACGAATCGTCCATTCGTCTTGCTCGAAAAATGCGAGCATTGTTTTAAAAATTTGTGCGGTCATGTTCTATATTCTCGCGACTCAACCGTTAATATCATCAATACTTATCTCATTTTTTAGGAGTTTGACTTGAGTTTCCAAATCTACTGATGACCAAGAAGATCCGTCAGATGAATCTACAACCCAATCCGTTGGGTCTGATTCATTATAAAGTCTAATCCCTTTTGCTTTTAGAGCACTAACAGGATCTCCACCACTGTATTTTATGAGATCTTCTTGTAGTTTTTGTTGTTTTTGTTGTTTTTCTTCAGCTTTCTTCTTTTTTTCTTCAGCTTCAACGATTTTTGGTTCAATCGTTGTTTTATTAGCTTTTAGGAAACCTTCTGCATCACCTTCCTCTCCAGGATATTGTTTCGCTGCAAAATCAAAGACCCCAACTCCACTAAGAGCTACACTGCGTTCCTTCAACTCAGTTAATACTTGATACAATTGTTCTTTGCCTGCAACATAGTGACCAGTTTTACATGAAATCGCCTCCAGTTTTCCATTCGTCACTTTCATCGTCCCAGCAGCGGCAGTTGGTAGTCCTGCAAGGAAGGAGGAATGATGGAACTTACCGATTTTGTGGGCGTATAGAGCTTACCATCTGGACTCATGACATAGATTCCATGACCTTTGCCAAACCCATGGGCAAACATTGCTGTAGTATCAAAGGGATTAGGGGGCTTACCCTGTGTTAAAGTGCTACCTCCTTGTAGTTCATAATCAGCACGAGACTCTTCGGTCTCAAGATATTTAACCTCGGTCTTTGCAGTTTTCAAGAAATCTTCAATTTCTTCATTAGTCCAACCAATATTTTTTAGTTTCTTCTCAGCATCTGGCTTTGGGAGTTTGAGAAAATCTTCTTTTGTCGTTCCAAATACTTTCTCGAAGACAAATTTTGATGAGTCCTTATCTTCGTCTATGTAGTCATCAGATCTCTCTTTTAGCAAGAAATACTTGACGATTTCTTTGTTGTTTTTTGGGGCAACGCTCGGATCTAATGCAGCAACGCTTTTAGCTCCACCACCAGAGACAGGCAAAAGGGTTTGCGAACCAGTTGCGGGAGTCTGAGTTGGCAAACTTCCACTAGTCTTTTGATTATCTTTAGCCCAAGATTCAAAAAACGCAATTTTCTCTTTTACGGAGTTGCGCTGAATTTTACAAGCATCAGTTTTTTTCTGAACATTATTTCCATTTTGCTGCACCACATGGGTTAGCTCATGGGCAATCAGTTCCTGTCCATCGGTGCTTGATGGGTTATAAGATCCTTTCCTAAAGAACACATCTTGCCCTGTAGTAAATGCCCTTGCCTGAATTGATTGATTTAATTGGTCAGATTGCGAATCTGTATGTACCTTTACGCTACTAAAATCTGCTCCCATCGCCTGACCCATCTTTTCTTGCAGATTGGGATCTAAAGGCTGACCGCTACCCTTTGCCTGCTGAATCGAGCTTTCTAATTCTTCAGAGGCATCCCCACCATTAACTGCCTCCCGCCGTTGAAGCATTGGTTTCATTTGCAATTCCTCCTCCTCTGGTGCTTCGTCGCGTTGGATGGAGTCAGAGAGAGGTTTCATTTGTAATTCTTCGTCTTCCTCCTCTGGTGCTTCCTCACGTTGAATGGATTCAAGAGGTTTGGTCTGGACTTGTTCTTCGTCCTCGCGCTGAACGTTTTCAGGAGTGTTAATGGTTTGCACGACTTGCGATGCCACTTGGTCGGCTTCTTGCTCGTATTTGTCACCCACAGCCCCGATCGCTAACTTAGCCTGAACCTGTTTTGCTTGATAAGCAGCCCTGATGCCCTCCCACTTTCTTGCCATCACATTTGCCTGTGGGCGTGGCTGAAAGGAAATATTTTCTAATCGATGCCCCATCTCTGCCGTCCGATCTTCTGCATGAGGTTGGGCTTGCGACTCTTGTGGTGGGGCAAAGGGTCGCATCTGTAGGGTCTTAACCGTGAAGGACGGCTGGCTTTCTCGATCTTGGCGAGCCTGTTTCTTGGCAGATGTACGATATCGTCCCACGGGTTTTATCTCCAAAACTACACGATAAAGCTAACCTGCATTATTCATGAGAGCCCAAAAGAGAATAAAAATCAAGAAAAAAGGAAGAG
>NZ_JAZBJZ010000189.1:0-6231 GCF_036349135.1 Tumidithrix elongata BACA0141 | reverse complement strand
AACCTATAACTTTGGGGGCTTTTTTTCTACCCTAAACTTCTCAAACACGCTCTAAAGTGCCTGGTTTAAAAATTGAAGACTGGACTCTGGAAGAGTAAAAAAGTGCTACCTCAAGCGGGTTGCGATCGCATTCCCAAAACTAAACGTTGGTCTACCTTTGAGGTTTTAAAAGGAACTCAACGCTGTCTACATGCTCTCAATCGTGGCTTCGGCTTCTAAAACGAGCGATCGCAGTTGGTGCTTCATTTCGGCAGAGATATCTTTCCAAAGTCCGCGCTGATTGGCTTCTAACAGTCGTTCTGCCATGTCTCGCAATGCCCAAGGATTCTTGGATTTAATAAACTTCTGTACCTTCGCATCCAATAAATAGGCATTGGTAACTCCCTCATACATAAAGTCGGGAACCACCTGTGTCGTGGCATCATAGGCAAATAGATAATCGATGGTGGCTGCCATTTCAAAGGCTCCCTTATAGCCGTGACGCATCATGCCTTCGATCCATTTGGGGTTTACCACGCGGGAACGATACACCCTACTGATTTCCGAGGAAAGCGATCGCACCTTGGGATTTTGGGGGCGAGAATGATCGCCAAAATAGATTTCAGGATTCTGTCCTGTCAGCGATCGCACAGAAGCAGTCATTCCCCCTTGAAATTGATAATAATCATCGGAGTCCAGCAGATCGTGTTCGCGGTTATCCTGATTTTGCAATACGATCTGTAATTGCTTTAGCCGCTCCTCTAAAACTTCGGGTGCAGCATGGGCATTACCATACCCTGTATAGGCATAGCCGCTCCAGTTCATATAGGCTTGGGCTAAGTCGCGATCGCTTTCCCAGTTTTGACCTTCGATCAGTCCTTGCAGCCCTGCGCCATAGGCACCGGGCTTAGAACCAAATACGCGATATCCAGCCTTGGCTCTGGCTTGTTCGATGTCTACACCTTGCTCGATCAGAATTTCTGTATCTCTTGCCACCTGTGCTTTGAGGGGATTCATTTCATCAGGTTCGTCCAGTGCTGCCACCTTCTGCACTGCTAGGTCGAAGAGGCTAATCAAATTGGCGAATCCATCACGAAAGAAGCCAGAAATTCTCAGCGTCACATCTACGCGCGGACGACCGAGTACGCTCAAGGGAATGATGCAAAAGTCTACAACTCGTCTCGATGCGCCATCCCATACTGGTTGCGCCCCAATTAGTGCCAAGGCTTCGGCAATATCATCACCCCCCGTTCGCATTGTGGAAGTTCCCCATACGGACAACCCCAAAGATCGCGGATAGTCGCCATGTTCTTGGGTATAGGCTTCTACTACCAGTTCGGCACTACGTCGTCCCACATCCCATGCCGTCTCTGTAGGAATGGCGCGAATATCCACGGAGTAGAAGTTTTTCCCTGTCGGCAAGACATCCATTCTGCCTCTCGTCGGCGCTCCACTTGCCCCACTGGGCACATATTCGCCATTTAAGCCTTTGAGGAAATTTGTGACTTCGCGATCGGTTTGTAATAGAGCTTGGTGAATGGATGCAATCAGCGCTCCGCTCTCTGCATCTAATTCAGCTTCTAAGCAAGTTGGGAATTTCGGGCTGGGATTGAGATAGCGATCGACCCATTCCGTCGCATAGTTTTCTAATACCGCGATCGCATCTCCGACAATGTGGCATTTGGGTTGAGCGTTTGGGGATTCTGGAGCTTGGTGTTCCAAATCGCGATCTAAATATTTTACTAAGGCTTCTGGAAGTTCGGTAAAGGGTTGACTTGGCTCAGCGGTGAGTGGATCGAAGTCAAGATGGAATTTTTGGGCGATCGCTTGTGTAATTCCCAATCTCTGTCCTAAGCCTTGGCTCACAGCATTTCCCGCAGGATTGCGCGCGATCGCCACAATCAAATCGCGGAGCTGTCTCCCCTCAGGGCATTGTCCGAAAATATGCAGCCCATCCCGAATTTGTGCCTCTTTCAGTTCGCACAGGTAGCCATCGGTTTGGGCAACAAATTCACTAAAATATTGCGCCTCAAGCATTCGATTTGTAGGAGACACTCCCGAAAGCTGTTCGCCGATTACGGCTTTCAGATCGTGCTGCAAGTTCTCCTGTTCCACCAACTCTAAGATTTTCTGCTGAATCAGCTTGCTACGGCTAGGATCTAGACTCTGGGATTCGTGATATTCATCGATCAAATGTTCCAGCTTTTGTAAACCGCCATAGGTGTCGGCACGGGTCATCGGTGGCGTGAGGTGATCGATAATCACAGCCTGCGATCGCCGTTTTGCCTGCGTTCCTTCCCCCGGATCGTTGACAATAAAGGGATAGAGATGGGGTAAAGCTCCAAACACCGCTTCAGGGAAACAATCTTCGCTCAAAGCCAGACTTTTCCCCGGTAGCCATTCCAGATTGCCATGTTTGCCGATATGCGCGATCGCATCGACCTCAAACACCTTACGCAACCAAGCATAAAAGGCGAAATAGGCATGGGGCGGTTCCAAATCAGGAGCGTGATAGTTCAGACTCGGATCGAGATCGTAGCCCCTTGCGGGTTGGATTCCCACAAACACACTGCCAAACTGAATTCCCGCGATCGCGAAAGCCTCATCCTCTTGATGGCGATTCTCTTCTATAGCGTGAGAATTGATTGTGGAAGGCTCACCCCAGCGACGAACGACTCGTTCTCTCACCTCTATGGGCAGTCCGTCAAAAAACGCGATGTATTCCGCTAGCGAGAGCGAACTGACCACAGATAACTGCGAACCATTTACCGAAGCCTGACTTTCAAGATCGTTCGTAATCCCTTGGGTAAGTTGGCGGATCAGCGCATCCCCATCTTGTGGCAGACCAGAGATTTGATAGCCTTCCTTTGCCATCGCTTTGAGAATATGGATGCAACTCGCAGGCGTGTCCAATCCCACCCCATTGGCTAAGCGACCATTCCGCGTGGGATAGTTTGCCAAAATCAGAGCCACCTTGCGATCGCTGACAGGTTTCCGTCTCAATTTCGCCCAATTGGCTGCGAGGTCGGCAACAAAATCAATCCGATCTTGAATCGGTTCGTAAACGATGATATCTGTCTCTAGTTTTGAATCCCTTGTGGAGACTGACTTAAACGATACAGCACGGGTAATAATTCTGCCATCCACTTCAGGCAAAGCCACATTCATCGCTACATCGCGGGGTGATAGCCCTAGAGAATTCTCTTGCCATTGCTCCACGGTACTGCTACTGAGAATGACTTGGAGAATCGGTACATTCAACGATCGCCAAATACTCCCCTTGTCTTCAGCATTCGGCTTAGACAGGGAGAAACTGGTGGTATTCAACAGGACATCAATGGTACTGTTGCCTTCAGCATCTAGGAAGTATTCCTGTAATTGCCGATCTAGATCGGGATCTTGCATGGAATAGACGAAGACTGGTATCGGTTTGAGACCGCGATCGCTGAGGGCTTTAAAAAGGGCACAAATCGGTTTGAGATTTCCCGACAAATAATGGGCTCGATAGAATAGAATTCCCACGACTCCCAGAGATTGCGGAGAATTCTCCATAGCCACGCAGATAGCCGCACGTTGGCAGCGATACAGCCCAATTTTGGGAATCACTTTGGGTTCATGGGGTTGATAAGCCGTATATAAATAGGCATCGCTGAGGAATTGCAGAGCCGCGATCGCATTTTCGACGCCCCCATTCAAAAAATATCGCCAAACCCGATCGACAATGCCCAGTGGCACATTGGAATGACTCACCAAATCGGGATCGAAGCTATCATCCCCCGGTAGAACAATTAATTTAATCTCGTTACGCTCGCTCATCAGCGATTTGCACACCTCTAGCCCATAGGACCAATAACTGCGCCCGCCTAGTAATCGCAGGACAATCACTTGAGCCTTTGCCAAAACCGTCTCTGCGTAGGTGTCAATTGTCAGCTCTTGCTGTAGATTTAACAGGTTCGCTACCCGTACCTGCGGAAAATCGGAGGGAAGCGTTTGGGTAGCGATCGCGAGGGTCTGGGTATCGGTATCCGCAGCCGTCAAAATCACAATCGGTGCAGGAGTTTGTTCGACAAAGACGACTCCTTCGCGATCGGGCGTCCATCCGCCTGGTATAGCAGCAATACGATGCATTCTTTTCGAGTTATTCCTGTGTAATGAAGTGCAAATTCCCAAAGCTTTTACACACCATTTTAGGCATGTCTTACCACTACTAGACTGAAATATTTCTTAAATCCAATCGCTTCGGTGAAATTTCTGAATAACCATGCGATCGCGGAATCTGAATATAGGCTTTTCAAGAATAGTCACGATAGATTAAGTGAAATTAAGCCAAAATTTCCATAATGAGAATAGCTGCTGCTTTGAGTTGAGCGTACTTGTCGGCATTAAAATATGCTAGGTTAGGGACAGATCTGACTTGGAGCGCCGTTATGACAATTTCAGGTAATCAGAAGCTAATTTCAACAATTGAATCCCCGTTAGAGGACTTTGAGCCGATGCCCGAAGGTGATAAACAGCGGCGAAATTTAAGTTATGCAACTGAGGCTCTAAGGCTGTGGTTTGAGCAAACATCAGATGTATATGTTTCTGGAAATCTATTTATTCGTTATGAAGAGAATGGTGTAGAGAAGAGAATTGCACCTGATATCTTTGTTGTATTTGGAACGAGTAAAGAAGATAGAGTAAGCTATACAGTTTGGGAGGAAGAGGGTAAAGCTCCTGATTTTGTTTTAGAAATCACTTCTAAGGGAACGGTAGCAAAAGACCGCGAGGAAAATCCATTAATTTATGAAGCTTTGGGCATAAAGGAATATTTTCAGTACGATCCAACGGGTGAGTATTTGAAGCCTGCTTCTTTACAGGGAGTACGTTTAGAAAATGGGAAGTATGTTGCACTCGCTTCTTCAACTTTAACAGATGGTACTTTATCGCTTCATAGTGAAGTGTTGGGTTTGGATCTGCATCTTTTTCCCGATCTGAGTTTTCGGTTCTACGATCCGATTTCTAATCAGATTTTACGGTCTCATGCTGAGGCGGAACATGCGAGGTTTCAGGCGGAACTAGAGCGATCTTTCGAGCAACAGGCTAGGCTTGAGGCTGAAGCGATCGTTGAGCAAGAACGTAATGAAAAGCTCAAAGAGCGTCAAGAAAAAGAGAGGCTTGCCGCTTATCTGCGATCAATGGGTATCAACCCCGATGAGATCTGAATACTCGTTTTTCCTCTTTGACTTTGAAGGTGATCGCTACTGGACTTTCTGATTTTCAATTGCAGAATTTGCAAATTTTTTGAGTTCTTCGAGTCTTCCAGCTTTGATACCTATTGAATAACGATATCCATTTTGATCCCAGACCATATAGCTGTTGCTAGCTGAGGCTCCCCCAATAAAAGGAATAAAAAAGCCTTCAATATCTCTAGCAAGCATTACATTGTTAGCTTTTTCAGGAGATCTATAAGGTTTAAATTTAGGGTTGGCGAGTTGATGCAGTTCTTCGTACCTCTGTAGCGCTGTTTTGGTTGCTGGAGTGATCTCTTCACCTGTAAAGTATGTATATCTGCATGCAACCCTGCTTTCATCTAGGCATAAGACTAATTCATATTTTGAGACAGTTGCGCTTTCAATCTGTACTGTTAGATTAGGTTTAAGGTGATTGATATCAAGATCGCCAGGAACAACTGAAGGCAAAACAATTGGAACTGAAGTTCTCTTTCTGAGTTCGTCAATGTATTTCCTGAATTTTGGTCTGATTGATACAGCCAAAACTTCTGCCTCTTTTTTTTGCAGGGTTGTGGATACATTAGGAGGATGATTTACATTGACAAGTTCCTTCTGAAAGACTTGTACTGAAGATGATATTTGATCCAAAGTCCATGATTTAGGAGCTTCACATCCCGAAAAAGGAATACAAGTACCTACAAGACAAGATAGATAAAGAATACTTCTAATTGTAAGCCTCATGAATTCGCCCTCTTTTAAAAATAACTGAGCTTTGTTAGTGTGTTGAAATATTTTAATGCCATGTCTGCAACGTGTTGTGCACCTCCAGCACCTGCCAAAATTGCACTAGCTTGAATATATTGCAAAGTATTTCCGTTAGTAATATAGTCGCTCAGGCTTACACCTGTAAAAATTCCATCTTTCATCCCTTTTACAAGAATATCGGCTGCAAGTTGTGGCTGCACAGCTAGTTCTGGGTTATTTACTAAAGGGCATCTCTAAAAATACAAACAAGAGTAGGAAGGGATTTGAGGAAAAT
>NZ_JAZBJZ010000188.1:0-6387 GCF_036349135.1 Tumidithrix elongata BACA0141 | reverse complement strand
TAGTCACTTAATATTCCTTTACATACTCTATCTTTTTCACGCCTACTTACTTACCCAAGCCCCCAATTGTTAAAAGCTGAACAATACCGATGACTGTGTACCCTAAATAGAAGCGGTGAATGCCAAATCCACCCAAAAAGAAGCAAAGAAGGATGGCCGTTACTTTAGATTTACCTTGCATATTGTTTGCAAAAATATTTTCGAGGTCGATCTTACCGCATATGAATTAGCAAAAGAAAGCTAGCTTATATAAAAATTCAATGAAGGAATAAAAGCTGAGAAGCCGATATTCTTAAGTTGTAGTAATGTAAATAAACTACTGAATTGAGATTGAAATCTGCTTCTCAATTCAGTTCGATCGCTTGCCAATTCACCTTGCCAATTTACAAAGAGGATAATCTTGAATATGCTCCTCGACAAAATAAATAACATTCCTAAAAAAAAGCTTGTTTTTTTAATTGTTTTATCCTTAGTCGGAGCGGGTTCCTTTGCAACTTTTTCGGAGCTAGACACAAACTTCTTTCTAAAGGGATATGGGCTCTTGCTTTCTCTGCAAGCAGGTTTTGCTCTAACGTACTTTGCCTATTCTCGCTCAAATCATCACAAAAAATCGCAGTAACCCTGCTGAAATAGCTAAGGAACTGCGGTGCTATGAAAACGAAGATTTAAAATGGGCTAATCATTGGATATCGCAATTCCCAATCAGTTTTAATTAATTTGTAGCGCAGGCATCTTGCCTGCAAGAACTAAAACCCAGCCTACATTCACAAACGATAAAGGATAGCTATAGAACTAAATTCTATTTTCTTCCCGATGTTGCTGCAGTTCTGATTTTAGCTGAGCGATTTCAGCCCGAAGATTATCGATGGTTTCCTGAAGATCCACTGGATCGCTACCGCCGCTTTCACTGACAATATTGCCTTCCTGTTGTGCGGCTTTTTCGAGGACAGTCTCTGCAAAGTTTCGCATTTTTTCTCTTTGTTCGGCATCAAATTTGCCTAAAGCGCTGAGTGCGTCTGTCAGAGTATCTTCCACTTGATCGATTAAGGCTTCTGCCGTAGCTCTACCAATAAAAAATGCGCGCGTTAATGGGTTACTCATACGGGGGGTTTCTATGGTATTAGTTTCTGGATCGAGACTCTAGACCTATAAACTATAACAAGTTTGTTAGAGATCTTAGCCTAGAGCCAGCTATCTGGTCGGGGCAATGCCAAGATCTTGATTAAGGATTCTGGTTCGATTTAAATCGCTATCACTATTTAGGGAGGATTGAGCCTCCTCAAGTTAGGAGAAATATTGAAATGGCATCTTCCCCCAAAATTGTTGTTGTCACAAATGGTAAAGGTGGTGTGGGAAAAACTACAACCGCGATCGCGCTGTCAGGTATTTTTGCGGAGAAATATAAAGTTTTAGCTGTAGATGCCGATACCCAAGGCAGTCTGTCATGGTGGGTAAAGCGCAGCAGTAAAGGGGTTGGCTTCGATCTCACCCAAGAGTCAAATCCCGCCTTATTGGGGAATTTAACAAAACTGAGTAGTTACGACTTAGTATTAGTAGATACACCGCCCGCGCTCCACTCGGAAGCACTTGCCGCTGTAATTGCGATCGCTGATTATTTGGTCTTGCCAACACCGCCTGCTCCGATGGACTTAGCTGCGTTAATCGACACAGTTAAAACCACCGTGAAACCCGTAGGTGTCGCCCATCGCGTTTTGCTCACAAGGGTCGATCCGCGTAGCCTGAATGAAGCCCTCGAAGCGCAAAATACATTAATGGAAGTGGGCATTCCTGCTTGTCATGCCTTTGTTCGCGCTTATAAAGCTCACGAACGCGCTGCTTTAGACGGCTCCCTCGTAACGCAGTGGCGAGGCAAAAATGCTCGAGAAGCAGAGGCAGACTATCGACGTGTCGCTGATGAATTGCAGCGCGATTGGTTATGAGCAAAGCGATCGCCAACGCAATCTAGAAATTTAATCAACCATAGGATCGCCTAGAGCGATCTGGCAGTAAAAGGAATAGCATGACTAAGAAGCGTCTAACAGATTTATTACGTGAGGAAGCACAAAAATCTTCTGAGAATTCTGAGAATAATGTTGAGCCCGATCTGGAACTGAGCGCAAAACCAAGCGCAAAATCAGGTGGAGCCTCTGATGCCAAACCTACGACTCAACCAGTTGAGGCATCTGCCAAACCTGCCTCTGCCCCAGCCAAAGAAGTTGCCAAATCCGCTGAAACGAAATCTTCTGAAAAAACGGTTGACAGCGCAACGTTAAAACAAATTGCTGAGCTGCAAACCCAGTTAGAAAAAGCTAAAACGCAGGAAGCATCCCTCCAGCAACAAGTGACAGCCCTCAGACAAGAATTAGCTGCGAGTCAGGCGAATGCTGAGAAGTTGCAAGCCGCGATCGCACAGGCAACACAGGCGAAAACCGAAGCGGATAACGCTTTGAATGAAGTCAAAAAGGATAACCTCCGATTGGCAGAGGCAAATATTCAACTAACGGCTGAAATCGATCTGCTCAAGGCAGGGAAACAGTCCTCCTCGGTGCGATCGCACAGTCATAGTACGCAGGCTGCCTATTATTCCAGCGTAAAACCAGTGCCTGAAAAGACGGCAACCGAAAAAGCTGCTAGCGAAAAGGCAGCAACCGAAAAAGCCAATCTTAGAACCCAAGAAAATAATCAAGACAAAATTCGTCTGAGCAAATTGCTGCGCCGTCCTGTGGGCTCAAACGATATGAGCAAAGTAAATCAAAATATTGGCTGGTTTGATTGATTTCTCCCTAATTCTGTTCCAAACTGTCCGAAATATAGATAGGATACTTTGCTAGTCATTCTTAAGGATCGGCGTAACTATGCGATTGTGGGTGTTGATATTTAACACTGGCTCAGACACGGAGGGTATTTATACCTTGCTGGTTGGTGGCAAAAATACTGTGGTGGCTTTTGCAGACGAAGATGATGCCATTCGTTATTCAGGTCTGCTGGAAGCCCAAGATTTTCTTTGCCCCACGGTTGAGCAAATTGACGAGCAAGAAATTGTGGAGTTTTGCGAAGGGGCTGGCTATGAGCTGAGCATTGTGCAATCAGGAGAATTGGCGATTCCCCCCGAACAGAACGTTGAAAAAACTGACTGGAATCCCGACGGTGACGAGGAAGAAAATGCCCCAGCGATCGAAGACTCCGCGATCGAGATGATGCGCCGCCGATTAGAAGGCTTACTTTAGAGAAGAAATAAGCAGAAAAACTTCTATGACTGATTTACCTCCTATATCCCCACTTCCGCAACTTGGAGCTGTCTATGACGGCTGGTTTAATTTCCCTGTCAGAGTTTATCCGCATCATACCGACTATGCTGGTGTGGTCTGGCATGGCAGCTACATCAATTGGATGGAATCAGCACGGGTAGAGTGCTTGCGTTCAGTTGGCATCAGTTTTGAAGACTTGGTGGCAGCAGGCGTTAATCTTCCCGTTGTAAATTTGTCCATTCGCTATCATCTCCCTGCCAAAATGGGAGACGATGTGATCGTGATGACCAAACTACAAAACCCTGAGAAATTGCGCTTAAATTGGGCCTATCAAATTCGCACAGAGAACGATCTATGCGTTACTGCCCTTGTGACCTTAGTGGCAGTAGACATGGAAAAAAATAAGATTTTACGAACATTGCCGAGTTCTCTTGTAGGTGCGATCGCGCGTTTAGTGGGTAACGACATCACGCCAAACTAAGCTTTCTGCGCCACAAATAATTCTTGAATACCTTTCTGAGCAAGATCGAGCATCTGGTTGAGCTGCTCGCGGCTATAACTGCCAGATTCGGCTGTGCCTTGTACTTCGATTAACTGCATTTCGCCATTCATCACGACATTGAGATCCACACTCGCAGCCACATCTTCCTCGTAGTTGAGATCGAGAAAAGGCTTGTCGCCAATTAAGCCTACGGATACTGCCGCGATCGCAGTTTTAATGGGGGATTTCTCAATCGCGCCTTCTGTCAGCAATCGATCGATTGCCGATTGTAATGCCACAAACCCTGCGGTAATTCCCCCCGTGCGCGTGCCTGCATCCGCCTGCAACACATCGACATCGACCGTAATCGTGTAGTTGGGAATTAAGTGAAAATCAATACCAGCTCGCAAACTGCGCCCAATTAATCGTTGGATTTCTTGCGTCCGCCCTGATAGCTTGGTCAATTCCCTTGGTTGACGTGGCTTGGTCGAACCGGGCATTAAACGATATTCTGCGGTCAGCCAGCCTTGACCGCTATCTTGTAAAAATCTGGGCACCCCTGGTTCGATCGAAACTGTGCAAATTAATTGGGTATTGCCAAATTTGCCCAATACTGAGCCAGTTGGTAGCTGCGTGAACTCTCGCTGAAAACTCACAGGACGAAGTCGATCTGCCTCACGTCCATCGGGGCGCTGCCATACAGGGGTATCAGTATTCGTCATTAAAATCTATCTTGAAACAATCCACTGCATTCTACCGAATGGGTGGCTCATTACTTTTGTAAAATTAAAGAGGAAAGCATGAATATCTTTAAACATGAGACTGCGGTTAGCAAGAATAGACGGATTGAGCTTCCATGTAAGAATCCGAAGTTATTATATTCACGATCCTAAATCAAGTAATGAGATACTTTTACGAACCAATGCTAATGCTTTTGTGAAGCCACCATTACCAATTTTGAGCACTACTAAATTCTTAATAAAAAGGAAACAATATCAATGGCGATCGCTTTAGCAGGTACACATAGCGGCGTTGGTAAAACAACGGTGACACTGGCAATTTTGTCAGCCTTAAGGGAATGGGGGATGGTGATTCAGTCTTTTAAGGTTGGGCCTGATTACATCGACCCCATGTTCCATACAGCAATTACAGGCAGACCCTGCCGCAATCTCGATCCTGTACTGACTTCACCCAATTATGTGCGGGACTGCTTTGCGAAACACAGCGCTAGCGTTGATGGTGCTGTAATCGAAGGCGTCATGGGTCTATTTGATGGTGCGGGTAGTGATGAATTTGCCAGTACCGCTCACATTGCCAAACTGCTCGATCGCGCAGGTGAATCTATTTCTGTAATTCTTGTGGTGGATTGCAGCCGCATGTCGCGATCGCTGGCAGCGACGCTCTATGGCTATCAAAACTTTGACCCCGACCTAAATTTGGCAGGTGTAATTTTAAATCGTGTCGGTAGCGATCTCCACCGTGAAATCTTGACCGAAGCGATCGCACCTTTGGGAATTCCTATTCTTGGGGTTATTCCAAGATCGGAAGGAATTACACTGAGCGATCGGCATCTCGGGCTCATTCCCACCGATGAAGTTGCGAATTTCAGTCAGATTAGCGCTCAACTTGCCGATCTAGGAAGGCGCTGTCTAGACTGGCAAAAATTGATGCCTTTGATTAGCTCTAAAGGAATCCCTAGGAATCTGTCTACTTCTCCTACAAGAGAGGTTTCCAGCGAACTGAAGATCGAGATTGCCGTAGCTCGCGATCGCGCTTTTAATTTCTATTACGCCGATAATTTAGATATCCTCCAAGAATTAGGAGCAGAACTGGTTTACTGGAGTCCGCTCTCAGAAAGCCAACCACCTGTTGAGGTGCAAGGGCTATATTTTGGCGGAGGCTTTCCAGAAGTATTCGCGAAGGAATTATCAGAAAATCAAGCGGCGATCGCCTTTGTCAGGCAAGCTGCCAGTGCAAATATGCCGATTTATGCGGAATGCGGAGGGCTGATGTATCTTAGCGAAGCGATCGCTAACTTTTCTGGACAGAGCTTTGAGATGGTGGGCGTGCTTCCAACGAAAACTGCAATGACGCAAAAGTTGACCCTTGGCTATCGACAATGTGCCTTACATCAGAATTCTTCACAGCAGACATGGCTTCCATCCGCACCCATCTGGGGGCATGAGTTTCACCGCTCTATCCAAACAACTCCTACTCCAGAGCCGCTTTTTGACCTCACCAATTATGCAGGTACAAATGTCGGTGTAGAAGGATGGGGAAATCCTCACTTGCTAGCAACCTATATCCATTTACATTGGGGTGGCAACCCAACAATTCCTCAAAGATTTATTGAGGCTTGTGAGTCTTATCAGCATTCCGTTGCATCTCTTTACAAACCATCTCGACTTTCCATTCCTTTGAAATAGCGTTCTAGTTCGTCGGTACGTTGTTTGGTAAGACGCTCAATGCAATTACTGTAAATCATTGGGGCAATACTACCTCCTTGAAATCGCTCGGAGGCAAACTTGCAATTTCGATCGCGAAAGCTAATCCATGCTAGTTGGGCATCCACTAATCGCTCGGCATTATTTGTATTGCGATATTTGGTAATTGCTCAACCTAGGTAAATTGACAAAAGCAGCAAAGCTGATAAAGTAA
>NZ_JAZBJZ010000187.1:0-6441 GCF_036349135.1 Tumidithrix elongata BACA0141 | reverse complement strand
AAGGAAAGGCTCTGGCAGTTTAACGGTAGACATTTTTACGCCGTAGTCTACTAGGCACACGCAAAGCTGAAAGTACACGCCGATCTAGGTCAATGAGCGACCATGAAATCGGTAGCATCGGCGATCGCATTGGTGACAGCACGCTAACCTCTTTGCTTTACCACGGCAGCCTACCCAACTCCTTGATCTATAGCCCCATTGCCGACTGGCGCAACGACGAGGTTTGGCTCTATTTGCATCAGTATCCCAACCCTTGGGGCAACAGTAATAAAGATCTTTTCACAATGTATCGCGGCGCAACCGCCGATAACGAATGTCCCCTTGTTCTTGACAGCAGTACCCCTAGCTGTGGTGACTCACGTTTTGGTTGCTGGGTCTGCACCTTAGTCAACAAAGACAAATCCATGGAGGCAATGATTCAAAACGATGACGAAAAAGAATGGATGCAGCCCCTGCTTGAACTACGCAACGCCCTAGACAATCCCGATGATTGGGATAAACGCGATTTTCGCCGTATGAGCGGCAACGTGCAGTTATTTACCCACAACAACGACGGCAAGCAAGAAGTGAAGCCAATTCCGGGACCTTATACAAAAAAAAGGCGCGAACATTGGCTCCGAGAATTGCTCAAAGCTCAAACCCTTGCCCGCAAAAATGCACCGCCCGAAATGCAAGCGATCGAACTGATCACCCAAGCCGAACTCAGCGAAATTCGACGAATCTGGCGCGAAGACAAACATGAATTTGACGACGCACTTCCGCGTATTTATCTCAAAGAAACAGGCGAAAAATTTCAAGACATCAATTCCAATGATAGCCAGAGTCTGCTCGGAGCTGATGAATGGGAAATCCTTGCGAACCTCTGCGGTGAAAATGCCATGCATCTAGAACTGACTACCAAACTGTTAAGTGTAGAAAGACAGCATTACGGCAAAATGCGGCGGGTTGGCATTTATGAAGCCCTAGAAAAATGTTTCGAGACCAGTTCGCGTTCTCAAGAAGAAGCACTTAAAAATGCTCATCGTTTCAAAGATCTTAAAGATGCTGCCCAAGAAGGAGATGTTGACAAAGTGCGCCAACTAGCTCTAGGGGAAGTACAGAAGAGTGCTGAACCTGAGACCTCACCTAAAGCGAGTAATTGGGCATCCATGAAATTTGGCGCACCAGTAGCACCATCAGAGGTAAAGTCTTGATTTTTCGAGAATTAATTCTGCAAAACTTTGGTGCATATCAAGGGCGACACATCATTGACCTCACCGTCGCAGTCAATCAGGAACATCCCCCCATCATTTTGTTAGGAGGATTGAATGGAGGTGGAAAAACTACCTTTATTGATGCGTTACGCCTCGTACTATATGGCGCAAAAGCCCAATGCTCCACGAGAGGGAACCTAAGCTATGGCGAATTTTTGTCTCAAAGCGTGAATCGTGATGCCAAAATGGGTGAAGAGGCGACGATTGAACTAGTTTTTGAGCAAGCCAGTTTCAATAAATCCGAACTTCGCCAAGTCCCGATCTCCGTCTCCCGTCGCTGGACACAGCAGCCAAAAAACGGTCGCGATATTTTAGAAGTTCGTGTCGATGGCTGGAATAACGAAGTCCTGACGAACACTTGGGATGAATTTATCGAAGAGATCATGCCCATTGGTATTTCAGGCTTATTTCTGTTTGATGGTGAGCAAGTTCGAGAACTTGCCTTACAAGACACGCCGACCCAAGGAATAGTCGATGCCATTCGTACCATTCTAGGACTAGAACTCGTCGATCGCTTAGAAATCGATTTAGAAGTATTAGCCAGCAAAAAACGTCGTGAATCCGTTGATACAGAAGCCTTTAGTAAACTTGCAGAGATTGAAACATTAATTACACAGCAATTCGCAGAGATTGAATTAGAAGAAGAACACAAGACCCAACTGGAAGCCGATCTAGAAACGGCTAAAGTATCTTTAGTAGAAGTCGAACGCGAATTTATGCGTAAGGGTGGAAAAGCTGCGGGAGACAAACAAGAACTAGAGCAAAGCTATCAGCACCTGAGAGCAGAAGCCGATCGGCAGAGAAAGGAATTACTAGGTTTGGCAGAAACCTGTTTACCACTGATGCTGATTAAATCTCCTCTTTTAGAGCAAGCAATCGAACAAAGTAAAAAAGAGCTACATCTTCAAAAAGCCAAAGCCGCCCTTGATCTGATTAAAGAACGCGATCGCAAATTATCTGAATTTATCCAAAAGCAAAACTTCCCTAAAAAACATATCCGCTTAGTTCAGGAGTTTCTAGAGGCAGATCTTGCCCAACTGGAAGATGAATCTCAGCATGGCGAAGCATTATTAGGCGTTGATTCCGACCTACTGCACGCACTTTCAACGCTCTTGGAATATGATTTACCTCAAACTGCTGCCTTAGCAAATTCTATAGTGCAAAAGCTAGAATCCTGTGATCGCGAAAGTATGCAAATACAAAATGTTATTGCCTCTGCTGCAAGCCCAGAAATCTATCAACAGCTCTTACAGAAGAAAGAAGAAGCTGAATCAATTTGTGAATCCTTAGAAAATGAGCTAGACGATACTAAGCGGAACTTAGCACTTCTCGAACGTAAGTTAGCCTCAAGCAAAAGAGAACTAGAAAACTATGGAACAACCATTGTCGCAAGAGGCAATCTAGAATTTTTCTTCCAATCCGTAGGCAAAGTACAAACAACGCTAGATTTATTTAGGAAAGAACTCACAGCTCACAAAATTGCTCAACTGGAAAATAGTGTCACAGAATGCTTTCTACATCTTTTGCACAAATCTCGACTCGTTCATCGCATTACGATCGCACCTGATACATTTCGGCTAGAACTTTATAATGCAGAAGGTAAGCCTGTCCCCAAACATCGCCTCTCAGCAGGTGAAAAACAAATGCTAGCGATCGCTTTCCTATGGGGATTAGCCCGTGTTTCAGGCTGTCAATTACCAATTGTGATTGATACACCCCTCGGTCGGCTGGACTCATCCCATCGCCTTAATCTTTTAGACCGCTACTTCCCAAATGCCAGCCAACAAGTAATTTTACTCTCTACCGACACAGAAATTGGCAAAGAAGAAGTAACTCGTCTCCGCCAAAACAACCTTATTGCCCACGAATACCTCTTAGATTATGACGAATCTACAAACCGAACCTTCGTGCGATCGGGATACTTCTGGTAATTGACAACTGACAACCGATAACCAATCACTAACCTATGGAACCACCTGTTGACCGCATTCGTCTCTCCCAAACTGCCAGAGAGCAACTACTCAAACTCAAACGTACTACTCATATCGAACATTGGAATGTCCTCTGTCGTTGGGCATTATGCAAATCTTTAGCCGAGCCTACTCCCCCTTCCATCATTAACATTCCCGCAGACAGTAATGTGGAGATGACTTGGCAAGTTTTTGCAGGCAACCTGTCAGATATTCTTGCGATCGCTCTCAAACAACGCTGCCACAATGATGGACTAGGAACGAATAAAGAAACCCTTGCTACTCAGTTTCGCCTCCACCTCCATCGAGGGATTGGATATTTAGCAGGCGATCCAAGCATTAAGAAAATAGAAAACTTGATTGAAGTTTTAGGAATCACAGAAGATAAATAGCTAAATGTTTTAGATGGCTAAAGGGAATCAAGTTCATTCTAAACATTGAAAATCCGATCAGGTGTTAGCTGCAATTCGGTAAATAGTAAAGATTTAATATTTTCTTCTTCTCGATAAACTATCTCTTCATAAAGTCCATCTTCGAGTAGTAAAACAGTAACCTTGCGATCGCTAAAATCAATAATCCAATATTCAGGAATCTCGATCGCATTATATTCTGCTCGTTTCTTTCGGTAATCAATATTGCGAGTACTATCGCTCACAATTTCTACAACCAGTAAAGGAATAGAATCTATTAACACAGCTTCGCGGAACTTGATTTCATTCCATTGCTCAGAGGTAACCACCATAACATCAGGTATCCGACAAGTGATTTTGCCACCTATAAGCCCTGTTTGAACAGCAATTAATTCTTGTTTTGAGATCAGAGGCAATTGCCGACGTTGAATCTCTGAGCGAAAAGCATCATTAACAAATTCGCTCATGCCTCCATGAATTCCTGTAGGCTGAGCCATCGCGACTAACTCCCCATTTACCAGTTCATAACGTGCATCTGTTCCGTCATTGTATTCAAGATATTCTGAAAGCGTCAGTAAAGGACTTACAACAATCATTTTAATTCTCCTGATAGTTTCAGAGTCTTTTCAGGCTCTAAGACTCAAAATAATCTTCTAAAAGCATAAATTCAACTTAGTTTCGCTGATATTGATATTTTAGCAACTTACGTAAGGATTAGCTTGTTTTATCTCTGCTCGTTTATTGTTAAAACATAGTGCGTCAAGAATACAACAAGCTGGTCAGGAGCGATCGCTCCTGTGATGTTCGTATTATCTTGGAATAACTACAAGCAGTGAAAACTTTTTCATGCTAACGAACATTTGGAATACCAACGACCTCATCACCCTTTGCCAGCAAAGTAAGATCGGCAAAAAACTGCCTACGGCTTTCTACATTCATACATCAGCCATAGCTGCTCTCGATCCATACTTGCAAGACTATGAAGCACAAGCCAGAGCTTTTTTGCCCGATCTCAGCACCTTTACGCTCATAAAGTTCAGCTACGATCGACCTAAAATTTCTTTCCTCCTTTACCCTACCTTTAATAACGAACCTCACCCCACACTCCACACTAGTATTCAAGTCGATCTCGAAATCCAAGAGATCCAGCACAGAGACTACAGCACATCCATCAATCCGCCAATTCTGCATCGCAAAGAAACCTTTGTTACAACTGACTATCCTCACTACCAAACCTTTGCCGAACTAACTCGCCAAGAAGAAGCGATCGGACTGCTACGCGAAACTCGTACTATCGGTACGCGCAACGGATGGGAGCAACGCCTACAAGAATTTAACGTCAAAATCGAAGGGCATCGAGTCATTCCATTACAAATTGATCGCCAAATTCAATTTCAGCCCAAAATAGAACGCCACAAAGCCGCTATCCACCGACCAGATTTATCCAAGCCAGTCCGTCTAGCCCTAGAGGCAGGGCTATTAACCGAAGGCTCAACCTTTTTTGACTACGGCTGCGGACATGGAGAAGACATTAAGCGGATTCGCGATCGCGGCTTTATCAGTAGTGGTTGGGATCCATACTACCGCCCTCAAAGCGATCGCACCCCTGCCGATATTGTAAATCTTGGCTATATTATCAACGTAATCGAATCCCAAGCAGAAAGACACGAGTCACTGCTTAAAGCTTGGGAACTAGCACAACGGGTTCTAATCGTCTCCGCACAGGTTCTGATCGGTGATGTCGGACAAGGACAAATTGCCTACAGCGATGGTGTGGTCAGCAGTCGAAATACATTCCAAAAATACTACGAGCAAGAAGAACTCAAACTCTACATCGATCGCGTCTTAGGAGTAGATTCTGTTCCCGTCGCCTTGGGCATCTATTTTGTGTTTCGCGATGACGCACAAGCACAGAGCTTTAGAGCATCGCGTTTTCACTCCCGTGCCACAACGCCTAGAATTAGAGTCGCCTCCAAACGCTTTGAAGATTACCGAGAGCTACTGTCGCCTCTCATGGAATTCTTCACAGAAAGAGGTAGGCTGCCCCTTGGCGAAGAATTGCGAAACTTCGATGCCCTGCTTGCTGAATTTGGTACAGTGCGTCGAGCCTTCAATCTGATCGTGCAGGCAACCAATCAAGACGAATGGGATGCGATCGCCGATAAACGCCGTCAAGATATTCTGGTGTTTCTCGCCCTCAGTAACTTTGACAATCCCTACAAACGGCTCAAACTCAGTCAACTCTCGACCCAATATCAAACCGATATCAAAGCTCTGTTTGGTTCTTATCAAGCTGCCTGCACCACGGCTGACCTAATGCTATTCAACCTAGGCAGACCAGGCTTTATCGCTACCTGCTGTCAAAACAGCAAAATCGGACGTTTAGATCGCCAAGCCCTTTTCGTTCATGTTTCTGCTCTGGATCGTCTCGACACGATGCTGAGGCTCTATGAAGGCTGTGCCAGCCGCACCATTGGCAGAATGGATGGAGCCACCCTGATCAAATTTCACCTGCACAAGCCCAAAATAACCTACCTATTTTATCCCGATTTTGATGACGTTCCACACCCTAAGATGCAAGCCTCGATGCAAATCGACTTGAGAGATTTACACGTTCGCTATCGCGACTATCACAACTCAGACGATCCACCCGTGCTGCATTGCAAGGAGACCTATGTGAGCCCTGACTATCCACAGTACGAAAAGTTTGCCAAGTTGACCAAGCAGGAAGAAAACTGGGGACTGTTGGACAACATAAGGGCACCTCTAAAAATCAGTCAGAGACGAAAAACGAAAATAAAAAGAGAG
>NZ_JAZBJZ010000186.1:0-6475 GCF_036349135.1 Tumidithrix elongata BACA0141 | reverse complement strand
AACTCAACGCTGATGCCTTTTCTAATGCTCTCAATCTTTTGTCCTGTACTTAGGCAATAACTTTAAAGTTCCTTAACAGATTATTGAACCTCCTGACTCCAACTTGAAACCGAGTTGGCAAACCGATCTAGAGATAAGAGATGAATGCGAGGATCGTTTTGAGCTAGATCGCGATCGCTTGCCGTGTTGTATCCCCAGTCTGCCAAATACAAATTGACTGGCGCTAGATTGGGGCGTTTTTTTACAGAGATGAGGGTTTTTAAGCGATCTTCAACAAAATGGATTTGGCTGAAATCGACTTGATGCTTCTCGGCTAACTCCTCAAGGGTTTGATACTTGGGGCATTTTACTTCCTTGCCAAAAATGCGATCGCGTGGAAAATCTACCCCAGCATCGGCTAGCAACTGGGCAGTAAACCGAGCTTCTTTGGTCGTGATGATAAAACACAGAGCTGATTCATTCACCCACTGTTGCAAACGTGGGACAACTCCGGGATAGAAGCGATGTAAAGCCAGCCAACTATCCAGATCTTGTTCGATCCAGCGATCGCGAATAGCATCTAAACTCGTACTAAGTTGGTTAGGCTCTATAGAGGAAGTCGCAATTATTTGCTCGGCGATCGCTTGCCAATTCGTTAAGATTTCCGATGGGGCAAATCCATCCAAAATAGCCTTGACCAATACAGGCATTTCCCAGCCCGTTTCCACGACAGGACGCAATTGATAAAATATTGGCGCAATATCCAGAGGTGCAGCAATTTCAGACTTCAACCAAACTTTACAGTAAGTCCGCCAAGCAACTTGCCAATATTCCAACATGCCGTCGCACAGCACTCCATCAAAGTCTAAAGCTAAAAGCATGAGTTTATTTCACAACCTAAATGAGGCTAGTTTATCGTAACTTCAGTACTCTGTTGGACTGCTACCCTTGCAACGATTTCTCGAAAGCTTATAGCCCTAACAATTTCTTTGAGATCTTTAAGAGATCTTAAAGCTCCGTTTATGCCTAAGCCCATTACCTTCCAGCGTAATTTAGCTAATCTAACAATTAGTTCTACAAAATTTGTGCTCTAGAAGACTTGTATTTTAGGAAAGATTGTGAAATAGTTCTATATTAATCCACGGTTACTCTATCGACGAACTGTACTACCTGGTTGTGTTGAAACCTACCAGCCAGGTTTTCTTTCTATCGACATAACTCTAAGCTCATCAGGGTTATGTTGAAGTATCGTCAGTGCTGGAAAATTAATACGGATCGTAGTAGAGAAATATGAATTGGGATGCCGATCTTTATTTGCAATTTGCTAAAGAACGCACAAGACCTTCGTCAGACTTAATTTCTCGGATTAATCTTTTGCAGCCTCAACGAATCATTGACTTGGGGTGTGGTCCTGGGAATAGTACAGCGATGCTTCGTCAAAAATGGCTACAGGCAGATATTACAGGACTTGATAATTCACCAGAGATGATTGCAGCGGCTTCAAAGTCGTATCCTTCAGAGAAATGGGTCTTATCGAATATTGCTTCATGGAGTGCAGAGATTCCATTCGATCTCGTTTTCTCTAATGCCACGCTGCAATGGTTGCCAAATCACGGAAAGTTATTTGCCCATCTTTTTTCTCAGGTTGCGCTTGGAGGCGCTTTAGCGATTCAAGTTCCCGCCCATTATCAATCTCCATTGCGTCAAGTAGTCGATGAGGTATCCAAAGATCCATTATGGAGCGATCGCATGGATCGGGCGCGTAATGCGCTTACATTTGAAAGACCTAGGTTTTATTATGATGTCCTACAGCCCCTTGCCAAATATCTTGAGATTTGGGAGACAGAGTATTACCACGTTATGGATAGCCCTAAAGCGATCGTGAATTGGTTCCGAGGAACTGGGTTGCGACCTTTTCTCGGATCGCTAGAATCAGAACAACAAAAGGAGAAATTCGAGCAAATGTTACTTGAGGGCTATACAAAAGCTTATCCTCAGCAAAATGACGGTCGTATTTTGTTTCCCTTTCGCCGCCTGTTTATCATTGCTTATCGCTAATCTACGAATTGTTCCTGACTTCTATCATTCTATTCAGCGCGATCGCTTGATTGACTGACTTTCTCTGCCAATGCCTGTCGGGCGATATGCGTAACGTAAATCGTCACTGCCAGTGTCGCAAGGAATCCCACAATCCGAATCGTCCATTGAATGGTGGAATTTGTCGGCTGATTTTCGGTGCCAATTCTCGCGAGATCGCCTGCGAGGGAACCAATATAGACATACATCACCGTGCCGGGAACCATTCCAACCGATGCCAGAGCATAATCCTTTAGGGTCACACCCGTAACCCCAAACGCATAGTTCAAAAAGTTAAAGGGAAACAGGGGAGAGAGACGGGTCAACAAAACAATTTTGAAGCCTTCACTGGTAACCGCAGCATCGATCGCGGCAAACTTCTCATTTCCCTCAATTTTCTTGCCGATCCAGCCCCTTGCTAAGTAGCGCCCAACCAGAAACGCCGCGATCGCGCCTAAGGTCGCACCGATAAATACGTAGATCGAACCCAGTAGAACCCCAAACACGATGCCTGCTCCCAAAGTCAGGACTGTTCCCGGCAGAAAAGCCACCGTGGCAATGATATAGATGGCAATAAAGGCAACACCTCCAATCATGCCTTGACTTTCAATCCATTGCAAAGTGCCCCGCAGAAATTCTTGGGGATTTAAGCTTGTGGTGCTGTTCGAGGTTTGGGCAAGAACGGGAGAAGTTGTTAGTAAGCAGGCGAAACCAGCGATCGCTCCGACAATCAAACAGGCAACGATGCAGGTCATTAGCCTTCTTCCCCAAGATTTAACCCGAGATTTTAAAAATTGCTGGAACATCATAGGTTTTCTTTTAGCAACATCCGCCACCGTTATAATGCCAAGTGGAATCCGTAATCGTCACTTCCTGTGGAAAGTTTAGGGCAAGCTTCGTTGCCGTTTTATCGCAAACTGCGCTCGGAATGCCTCGTTGCAAAACATGTCCCACGCGATCGTCAAGGAATGATTCTGCACCACTGTAGATAGCTGTTTTGCCTGTAAACACACAAGCCCCATCGCTTGGGATGGGAACTTTGAACGATACTGAGTCTAAGCTTTCCAGCAAGAGGGATTGCTCCAGATCGTAATTGTGAATATCTAAAAGGCGATAGGGGCGACGGGCGCGAATTTCCACCTGCCCAAATCCCGCATCGATCGACTGCTGAATATATTCGTCATAGGTCATCGCTCCCGATAAACACATAGCACGCAATCTCTCGTCCGCTTGCAAGTGCAGTGGAATCGGTCGAGTCGCGATCGGATCGCTCATAATTAGCCTTCCACCTGGTTTCAGCACGCGATGGGCTTCGCGTAAAGCTCTCTGCAAATCAGCAGGCTCAAAAATATTAAACAGGCAATTCTGCGCCACCACATCCACCGATGCATCGGGCATGGGTAATTCAAAGGCATTTCCCTCTAGAATCTTGACAAAATTCGCGTCGAACCAATCATTTTCCTTTGCAGCGAATTGGAGGTTTCGAGCCGCCGCTAACCGCATCTCTGACACTGGATCGATCGCGATCACTGCGCTTGGTTTACGACAGAAATAAGCAAACTGTAAAGCTTCTAACCCACCACCCACACCGATATAGAGAACAGTTGGTTCGCCAAACAACTCTGTAGGATGGATAGTCGTGCCGCAACCGTAGTTCATCTGCTGCATAATTTCTGGGACTTTGAGTCCAGGTAATTGCAGGGGAGGTGTACTGACACAGCACAATCCAATTTGCGGAGTCTCAGCGGCTTCTGCATAGAACTGCGCGGTGGTTTCAAGATAGCTCATGGAAATATTCTCAGTTTTTAGTTAATTGAAGCGGCAAACTGCTACAGGCGGATCAGATTGACAACTGGGTTTAGGACCGGTTGCCATACCTTACCACCTTCTAAAATTTGAAATACTGCTGGAGGATACCTCCTGTCGTCAGCGCCGATCGCATTGCCGTCAACCTTAACCACAGATAGCGTGACTTTATCCTTGTCGATCGTAACTTTCCCAGCGATAGTTATCATTTTAGAACTCGATCCGCTGTTTGGCGAAATCATTTCAAAAGAACTATCGGGTTTGACGGTTAAACGCAAACTATCAAGCATGGGTTTTGACTGTTCGAGATAGCGTTGCTCGGAAGTCGGTCGCGATCGCAGGACTTTTGGGTCTAAAGCGCCTTTATAAACGCCAGCAAGATCGGTAATTCCAATGGGTTTGACCGAGGTCTGAACCGTCGTGGGTGTTGTTGGAATGGTTTCAGCGATCGCTGGCAGAGCAATAGCTAAGGTGGCGATCGCACTGAACGTTACACAAATTCGATGAGCCATCATAAATTGCGGAAATCCTCAATAAAATACAAGCCTAGAATCGTAGAAGCAATTCACGAGTTGTCTCTACGATTTTAACTGAGCTTCGTCAAAAACTTTAGAAGTCCTCGCGATCGCGGGATGAGTAGGGTTCGACGATAGGCATCTGCTGCTTTTTTGATCGCCTCCGCTTGAGTAGGATAAGGATGAATTACACCAGAGAGAGCACTAAGCCCCTGTTTTGTCACGATCGCCAAGGTAATTTCACTAATCATCTCCCCTGCATGACGCGCCACTATCGTCGCACCTAAAATCCGATCGGAACCGCGTTGATGCAAAATTTTCACAAAGCCCTCCATTTCCCCATCGGCGATCGCGCGATCGACCGAGGAGAAAGAAACCTTAATCGTCTCCGTTTCTAATCCCTTCGCATGGGCTTCCGCTTCGTACAATCCCACATGGGCAATCTCTGGATCGGTGTAGGTTACCCAAGGCATGACCAAGTTACTCAATTTACTACGTCCCCATCCAAAAGGCGAAAATAGCGTGTTTTTAATGACGATTCGTGCTGCTGCATCGGCAGCATGGGTATACTTCCAGTTCATGCAGATATCTCCCGCTGCATAAATCTGAGGGTTGGTGGTCTGAAGATAGTCATTCACAACTACGCCGCGCCGTTTGTCATAGTCCACGCCAACAGCTTCTAAGTTCAGACCCTCGACATTTGGCGATCGCCCCGCCCCCACAAAGATTTCATCGACTTCTAGGGAGTGAGTCGTTCCATCTTGGCTGTAGTGGATAGTCTTCCCAGTATCAGTCTTTTCTACACTTTCTAGCGTACAGTTCAAAATCAACTGCATACCCTCGCGCAGGAACCCTTGCTGGATAATCTCCGCAGCATCACTATCCTCGCGATCGAGTAGGTGCGCGTTCTTATGAAAAAGTGACACTTCGCAACCCAGTCGATGGAATGCCTGCGCTAGTTCGCAGCCAATGGGGCCACCACCGATAACCGCTAAACGCTTGGGGCGATCGGTGAGAGAAAACACCGTCTCATTCGTGAGGTATCCAGCCTCTGCTAGACCCTTGACATCAGGACGCGTTGCCCTTGCCCCTGTGGCGATGACAGCCTTCTTAAACCGCAAGCGATCGCCATTCACCACTACTGTTTTCCCATCCACAAATTGGGCGGAGCCTAGAAACACGTCCACACCCAGCGCTCGAAAACGTTCCACCGAGTCATGGTGGCTAATACCAGCACGAATACTTCGCATTCGTTGCATGACTGCGGCAAAATCAATATTGATATTCTCTGGGGGATGAATCCCAAAGGGGGCAGCATTGCGAATATCCGCGATCGCACGAGAAGAACGAATCACACACTTGGATGGCACGCATCCGACATTGAGACAATCGCCACCCATGAGATTTCTTTCCACCAGCGCCACCTTTAAGCCAATACCTAAACCCGCAGCCCCCGCCGCAACCACCAGACCCGCAGTTCCCGCCCCAATTACCACCAAGTCATAACAGTCGGCAGGTGCAGGATTTACCCAGTCAAGGGGATGAACGTGAGAAAGGAGCGTGCGATCGGATTCATCGATCGGTTGCAGATCTGGGAAGGAATGGTTTGAAGGCATGATCGTGATATTTTTGGGATTAACGCATGATACCCCAACCACAAGAACTAATCTGCGATCGGGGTTTTCTCGGTCTGCTTGCGAACAAATTCTACTAGTTGTTCGATTAAAATGGGTTGATACCAACCTCTTTTCGCCTCTTCTTGAATAATTGCGATCGCTTTTTCTTGGCTAAAGGTTTTCTTGTAGCTACGTTTGTGGGTTAAGGCATCATAGATATCTAATAGTTGAACGATTCTTGCCAAGTATGGAATCTCTGATAAAGGGTGAAGTTGGCGATTATATATAGGCGATTTTGGAAGAAAAAAATAGATATTTCGATTGGTCATTCGATTGCTCGGATTTTGGTGGACACTAGTAATGCTGAAGGAATAATTGGGAAAATGACTCTAATCGACTTAAGCCCAAGAAATGCAACTACGATTAAATATAGAACCGATTTGACATCTTTTATAATGGCGAATAAAGACCCTACAATCCTCT
>NZ_JAZBJZ010000185.1:0-6493 GCF_036349135.1 Tumidithrix elongata BACA0141 | reverse complement strand
CTCGCCTTCTAACTGTTTTGTTATTATCTATTATTTCCAAACAAGTCTATTATTTACGGCTTGAAGGAAAACATTTCCTCCACTACTATCAACTGAGCCTGCATCAATACTATTAACTCTGATATCTCGACCCACTGTGAGATTGATATCTGCAGCACTGCCAGTTATGGGAATTGTGTTGATAGCCCCAATACCAACAATATCTCGACCTGCCGTGAAATTAATTGCCCCTGCGTTTGTCGCAATATTACTATTGGCATTGATATCTCTACCTGCCTGAGCCGTCAACCCCACTCCAGCCGCAGTAATTGCTACTGGGGTATTGAAATTGATGTCATTGGTTGCCTGCAATATTACATTTGTTGCCGCAGAATTAATGAGATTAACCGCCAACGTATTTGCCCCTATATTTGGGTCAGCGAATTGATCCACATCCGTCAAAACCGTAAACGATCCGCCTATAGCGATTACAGTGATATCAGTTGGATCGAGTAGCAGAGTTCCAATGTTGCCATTGGTAGCCAAAGTATTTACAGTTCCCCGATAATCGAGATTCTGTTTGCCCGAAACCTCCACAAAACCACCACTCCCCGACTGAGTTCCTCCATTCGCCGCAATTGAGCCAAGGAATCTCGTACTCTGGTCAGACCAGACTATCGTTTTCCCACCATTTCCATTTAAAATCGCACTGACATCAATTCTGGAATTGCTATCAACAAAAGTTCTCAGAGCATTTGGAACTGTTCCCTTTCCTTGAAAATCGCCCCCAATCAGAACTGTGCCACCGCCATTCAACCCAGATGCATCAATCCGCGCATTTACTAAACCCACTTTTTCGCCAAAGATGCCAACTACCCCCCCCTGCCCCCCTTTGTCAAGGAGGGGAGAAACATTAATCTGTCCTGAGACAATCGTCATGCCATTTGTGACCGCAAGATCGGTTGGTTCAGGACTTGCCACTAGGGCAAGAGAGCCATCGGCTTTGACCACTACTTGATTCGCTTCAGGAACTTTACCCGTAAGCAACTCAGCTAGTTTGGGTAAATCTGTAATCTTGCCACTCCAGTTAGACGGAATCGCATTGGCAGTTACTTGTAAGCCTAAGACCGCATCAGGCGATCGCAACTCCACAACAGAATTTCCCGCTACAGAAATTAAGGCCACATTCCCACTTGGAGCCGTTAACGTTCCCGTATTGATGATGCTTCCGCCTGTAAAAGTAATACTTTTCCCAGTATCTACCGATAAATTCCCTTGATTGATAATTCCCGCAGGCTGAGAAATAGCAAAGCGAATATTCTTGGGATCGCCACTAGGAAAGACGAGTGAATTCTTGTCAACATTAAATGCCTGTCCACCATCAAAACCTAAGCCCGTACCTGTTGTCGCATGAAAAGAACCACCGATATCCAAACGCGCATTTTGTCCAAATACAATCCCATTGGGATTCATCAGATAGAGATTGGCATTAGGGAAGGCTTGGCGACTTTCAATTGTGCCTAAAACCGCCGAGGGATTGCCACCCGTGACACGGTTGATGATGTTGTGAACCTGCGTACCGTCTAAATTCCCATTGCCGAAAACCACGCCTGATTGAGGAACGTTAAACTCGTTAAAGCTGTGATAGAGATTGCCACCATTGACTGTGCCCGAGCCTGTGGGTGCTATAACATTCCCGTTTACTTGAGTAGCCGTGCTACCATCGGGTGCGATCTGGGCTTGAGCTGACTTTGCTACCCCTAGGAAAGCGATCGCTGACAAGAGCAAGCAATATCTATTCTTCATTTCAACTCACCTAAAGGGGAACAATTCAGAAATAACTACCCATAAACAAATGCTACAACGTCAAGTGAAATTAGATGAATGTTTTTAGCAAAACGGACATTATTCTTAATTATTTCAGAAGTTTGGGCAAAGCTTGACATCAGTATGGCTTTTGATATCTAGCGATCGCACCCAATCAAGATCGAATCGTAAGCGATCGCATTTCAGGCATTGTAAACCAATAAATTTGGTACGATCGATAGTACTCAACTAAAGAAATCGATCTGAGCAAATATGAATTACCGCGATCTCATCACCATTGAATCAGGAAAACGCAGCGGCAAACCTTGCATTCGAGGAATGCGAATCACAGTTTATGATGTCTTGTCGTATCTTGCCTCTGGGATGACATATCAAGAAGTTCTTGAAGATTTTCCCTATCTCACTCAAGAAGACATCTTTGCCTGTCTTAGTTATGCTGCTGACCGCGAACTCCAAACTCTATTCGTTCGAGCATGAAGCTACTTTTCGATCATAATCTCTCTCCACGATTGGTTGTAAGCCTCGCAGAGCTATTTCCTGATTCCAACCATGTTTTTCAGTTGGAATTAGATCGAGTTGAAGATCGACAAATCTGGGAATATGCAAAAGCTAATGACTTCATAATTGTTACAAGAGATAGCGATTATAATGAGCTACAAATTTTGCTAGGCTTTCCACCAAAATTAGTTTGGATTCGACGTGGGAATTGTTCGACAAATGAAATTGAGAATATCTTAAAAACGCATTATCCTGATATTCAAGAGCTGACAAATATAGAATCTCTTGGGTTGCTCGCACTATACTAATACTTGTCCTCTTTAGCCCTTTGATTACAACCAATTTCCCACCAAGATAAAAGACGACCAAAAGAAAGGATGCCTGAGGTCTATATTCCCTATGCCTTTTGGCAAAGTAATGGCTCCCAACCCCTCAATCCCGACAATTTGATTATTTTCAACTTCACTCATCTAGGTAAATAGGTGGAGTGAGGCATAAGAAGACGACGAAGGAAGTCAAAATCAATCCAACTCAGATTGTATGACCACTCAAATATCCCAACATAAAGATGTAAATACTTTTTGTGGATGCCCTGAAATGGATGCAGAAAATTCCGCAAACCTACCCAAATGCCCTCCATCGTATTGCAATGCACCTCGCAAAAACTATTCCCATCCTCATCTAGGAGCGTATTCTCCCTGAGAGTGACTCGTCCACGACCTGAATCAGGAACACGGTCATAGGCATTCGATTCATCCGTGTAGACAGTGGCAGTGGGTGATGTAGTGGCAACTACTTGGGGCTCTATCGTTGCTTACTGGGTAACTTTGAGACGAATTTGTCCATTATCTCGACCCACTGTGCCAACTATCGGTGGACGGTCGTTAGCCATCGTGCCTTTCCCTTTACGTTGATTGCCTCGTTGTCGGGGTAGGTCGGTAACTGGGTTGTGTTTTGCCCTTTTTCCCCTGCATTCTGAAACATCTCGTCCATCTCTACTGCTTCATCTAGGATAACTGTGCCGATCAAGTGCGCAAATCCTCGTCTTTGAATCCGATGTCGCCATGCCAAGACTGTGCCGTAGTCGAGCCCTAACTCTTCTGATATATGTTGTGTGGTCTGTCCTTGCAAGAATCCTCGTAGTATCAGCACGATCATACTGCAACTGTAGTGACTGCCTGAGAGGTCTGTCCCTGTAAAAATATGGAATACTTTGCCACATTCTCAGCATTTGTATTTCACGATCGGTGTGCGGTTTCTGTCGTGCGGAGCTTGCCCTTCCGATAATGCGTGTCCCTTGGGGCATTGTAGTCCCTGCGGATGTATTATCTTTAACCAAATGATGTGATTCCCCGTTGCAATCTCTATCAGCTCTATTTTAGCGATCGGCTTGAGGTCGTTGGTAATTAGTGTAATAGATCGCCCCATCCCAAAGGAGTTATCGGATTGTAAATGTATTCAAAAGATTGAGATGGGGCACAGGACTTGAACTCAATAGCAACACCCATTTCAAAATGAAGATGTCTCATATCGCTTCGGCCAGAGTTCCCCATTTTTGCTAGCTCTTCCCCGCGATGAATTTGTTGGCTAACCGTAATCTGAATCGTATCAGGGGCAAGGTGAGCGTATCGCGTGAATAGCCCATTAGGATGCAAGATGACAACATGGTTACCCCAACCGGCTCCACACTCTCGCTCCTCGGTATTTGGTTCAAACAGATTAGATTGAGGGCAGCCCCGACGGATATAAACAACTTTGCCGTCCGCCACCGATCGCACTGAAACTTGAGGAATTGACTGGTTGCTATGAATGAAGTCAATCCCCTCATGTATGGCTAGTTGATAGTTATTACCTACAAAAGGATCGGTCTCGGTGAAATCGGCAGGCTGAGACCAATGTATTTCAATATTGCGAGTGTTTTGAGCAGTTCCGACGCGCTGAACGGGAGACTCTTCCTCTAATTTCTCGTTAAAGTACCCGCTCGTGCAAATTTGAGCAAAAGCTGGTGCTGATGAGACTTGTAAGAATGTAACAACTAAGACGATCTTTTTGATGAAATGACAGAAGTCGCACATGTTTTCAATGCGCGCAAAATTAAACATGAGCCTAAGCTGGCTGTTGTGAGTTGATTTACTGCGGATTAATCTATTAAGTCAATCATGAAATACGCGATCGCGTCAGGACAAAAAGTCATGAGTGACACAAAAAATGGACTAGCGGGAGTAATTGACTTATCAGATTGAGCGACTTCAGTAATAGTGTGCCAAATTACTAAAACTTGGTTGTCAGTTGTATGCCAATATCCAACGTTACAAGATAGAATTTTTTATGTAATTTCAAGATTGGTTAAGAGAGGGAAACTATGAAATTTCAAGTAGGTTCAATAGCAATGAATTTGGTTGTTGCTTTTTCAATCGTTTTTTCTTTCTCTTCCCAAACTTTGAGTAATAGTAATGGAGAAGAATTCATTGGACATTGGCAAGGCGTATATTTATGTCCATCAATACCCGAATCAAAGATTGAAGATTCATTAACTATTAAACCTAGTACAGGAGGAACAAGTTTTCCTGTTGATTTATTTGAAGACTTTGCAAATTCTGACGACTATAAAGTTAATGCGAGATTAGTTAATAACACAATGATTTTCTCAGCACCCGGATCGAGTGGTGAGATCTCAGTCAAAGATGGGGTTTTGCACTTAAAGCTAAAGAGTGTGATATCTGATATTCCATGCGAAGGCACTTACAGGAAGTCTGGGCAGACTAATACTGCGCTAACACAGCAGACAAATTTGGGGATGTATCATCAAATTGCTAGCGAGATTGCTAAGGTTCCCTTAGATCCTAATGGTAGAACACCTGATGGCGAGATAAAACTCAATAAGATTCAACTCGGACAAGATCTGAAACAAGTCCTTGCCATCATGGGAAATCCTCCTTTAAAAAGGAGCTCAACAACTACTAGCATGACATGGAATCTTGTGAATCCAAAGAATATATTAAATATCAGCTTTTCTGAGTCGGGGTATTCAATGAGTATTGGTCGTAGTAATAGGAGTGAGGAAAACCCAATTTCTCAAAAAGCGAGAATTGAGGTTCGCAAAGAAATGGAAAAAACAAATAAATTATCTATTCAGTCTGTTGAAGCTATTATCGGGAAGCCGGCAGATAAAATAGACTTAGACTATAGGCTATCTTGGCGTACTGTTAAAGGGAGTTGTATCATTATTAAATTCCATTCAAGAAAAGTTACCAATGTTGAGCAAAAAGATCGATTGGACTCTGGGAAGTTTATGGAATGCAATTGATGGTGATACTAATAACAGTATCTTCTGGATTTGGAATTGCTGGAGTATAACTGGATGAAAAGTCCCTTCAATGGTAAAGTCTTAGGCTAAAGTCCTACGATTACTCTCGCAATCTAAATCTTGCAAACCCTATGAATGGTATGGCTGGCAGAGAGATTTATCAAAAGATTCATGACAATATTCAAAAAGTCATGAAAGGGCAAGCCGTGGCAATTCGCAAATTGCTAGCGGCTTTTGCCAGTGGAGGACATGTCTTACTCGAAGACTATCCCGGTACGGGAAAAACCACCCTAGCTAAAGCCTTAGCCTTTTCTGTGGATGCCTCGTTTAAGCGCATTCAATTCACTCCAGACCTTTTACCATCCGACATTCTAGGGATTACGATTTTCGATCAGAACGATCGCACGTTTCACTGGCATGAAGGCCCCATTTTCGCCAATATCGTTTTGGCAGATGAGATCAATCGGGCTTCGCCGCGCACCCAGTCGGCACTTTTAGAGGCGATGGCAGAGGCGCAAGTCAGCGTAGATGGTCAGCTCAAAAAACTCCAAGATCTATTTTTCGTGTTAGCGACACAAAATCCTGTGGAATCTCGCGGTACCTATCCATTACCCGAAGCGCAGATGGATCGCTTTGCACTCCAGTTTAGTTTGGGCTATATCCAACCCGAAGATGAAGTCGATCTGCTCTCTGCCCAAATCGAGCAGCATCCCATTGACACGATCGCATCCTGCGTCGATCTAGAAGCGATCGCAGTATTAGAGCGTGTTTGAGAAGTTTAGGGTAGAAAAAAAGCCCCCAAAGTTATAGGTTGTTAATATACAAAAAAAGGTAATTGCTCAACTTAGAGGAAATAATGCTTCGAGGGGGTTCAAAGCCACA
>NZ_JAZBJZ010000184.1:0-6516 GCF_036349135.1 Tumidithrix elongata BACA0141 | reverse complement strand
AAGAACTGATGAGATAGTCACTGTACAGATCTAGTATGGCTTTGTCCATGATCTTCATCTCCTTTTCTCTCTTATTTTACATAAATATTTCTTCCGCGTAAGGTGAGTTATTAAAGGACTCTAGCTCTGCTTCAATTATTTTCTCTATAACAAGTGGCATTCTTCCTTCAGGAGCAGAATCCTCTCTTGAGAGAAGAATATTCCTTACATTATTAAATTCGCTCATAAAACACTTAAACAGTAGTGATTGTTTATCTCAAAGGTTTTGTGATGTGAAGAACCTAAATTTAGGATAGCACTACCCAAAGTCTACTCTGGCAAAAGACACTGCCCTTAGTGTGGATTACCAAACTTCAATAAATAAGTACGCTAAATATAGGGGCTATCTGTAAGCCCTCTGTATTAGGAATTAATTTGCAGTGACACCGAATGTAGTGCTATAGTGGTGTCATGTCTAATGCGCCATTATATTGTGTTGTCATAGATACTAACGTTGTGTTTGAGGGCTTAACAAAACAAGGTAGTTCTGCTGGCTTCGTTATTGACGCTTGGCTAGCAGGCTTACTTGAGGTTTGTGTTTCCAACGCACTTGCTTATGAATATATAGATGTTTTATCTCGTAAGCTCTCAAAAACTCGTTGGGATAAACTTCAACCTGTTTTAAGTACATTACTGAGTCACGCCCAATTCACAACAATTTACTACTCATGGAGACCGACCTCGCCTGACGCAGGAGATGATTTAGTCGTTGACTGCGCCATGAATGCAGGTGCGATCGTCGTAACTTCTAATCTGCGTGACTTTCAAAGTGCTACTGAGTCTTTGGAACTACAAGTAATAACGCCTGTTCAATTAGTCATCAAATTGGCACTTGGAGGAATCTCATCATGAGTCGATTGACACTTCGATTACCAGAAACCTTACATCAAAAGTTAGTTCACCTTGCTGAGAGTGAAGGTGTTTCTCTAAATCAGTATATTGTTTATGCTCTCACTCGTCAGATTACATCAGCTTATACGGTTCTCACAGTACCTGAAGCAGAAGTTAGCCAACAAAAGCAGAACTTCAACACGCTCTTGCGAGAACTAGGACAAGCATCCTCAACCGAGGTTGCAGACACTTTGCGCGATCGCGTGATTGTTCAACCAGAGTCAGAGTTAACCCCTGAGATTGTGGCACGTCTTCAGCAACGCATCCAAAACGCTACTAAGGCATGAGGATTTGACTCTCGACGTACATAATTCTATTGAATGGAAGACTTTATCCGAGCGATCGCGCCATCAATAAACACCTACAGACAGATCTCCGTATAGAATAGGACTATAACTGCCTTTAAAAATGCAAGCCCTATGTTAGAAGCATATGTCCGCGATAATCAGGAGCTTTCTCAGTTAATCCAACAAGCAAACTCTAAGCGAGAAGCCATAACTCTAGTGCAAGCAGGACAGCAAAAAGCAGTCTTATTAAGCTTGGAAATGTTCCAAAAATTAATAGGAATTAGCGATCGCCGCGAACAGCTATCAGGCGAAGACTTTGCCGCAATATCCCGTCAACTTTTTGCAACATCAGGCTATGACTCAACCGAAAAAATAATGCAACTCATTCAGGAAGTAAAACAAGAACTATCCACTGAAAGAGAGCAAAGAGAACAAAGAGAAGAGTTTGAATGTCTGACCCCAAGATAATTCTTGCAAAAACATGCCCTATAGTTTGGATAGAAGACTTTATCTAAGCGATCGCACTGAGGAGATAGAAAAAGCGATCGCACTTCTATTTCGCTATTCACTGCGCCCCTGTAGGAGATCGAGTTTATAGTAGCGTTGTAGAAGTTCGTAAAGCGGCTGATGCTTTTCCATTAGTTGATAAGGCTTCTCAAAAAATGTCTCGGTGGCGACCGCAAAAAACTCGGCAGGATTCGTTGCGCCGTAGCTGTCCATCACAGTCTTTTTGCCCCGTTCCACTGACTTACAGAGGGTTAAATATTCCTCGGTCATTACCTTTGCCCAGATCGCATAATCTAATTCCCTCGGCAAAATTGGTACGCCTTCGGCTCTGCCATCTTCTTGATCCAATTGGTGAGCAAACTCATGCAGCACGACATTATGACCATCATGCCAGTTCTGGGTATCCCGTTCTACCTGATCCCAAGCAAGGATTAACTGGTCTCTCGTCCATGATTCCCCTAATCTTGTTGTCAGCCTTTCCTCTACCACATAGCCCTCATTCATCACGGTTTCATTGACCTGATAAGCACTGGGATAAACCAAAATGGAACGGAGTTTGGGAAAATATTTGCCACGATCGCTGAACAAGAGCAGACAGGCGATCGCGGCAATAATCACCTTCATTTCTTCTGTAACCCGCAACCCCAAGCAGCCAATAAACTGTTTTTCTGCTAAAAAGACGCGAACGTGACCTTGCAGTTGCTTTTGCTGGGCGAGAGAGAGATGAGCATAAATGGCAAGATTGCGCTCAATTAACGACTGCCAATGGTTTGGGAAAGGCTGACGCCTGAGGCGATCGCGTCGCCACTGCACGAAAAAGGGATAGGTTAAAATCCCGATCGCGATCGCACTAGCAATAATGCCAAAGATAATGACTTGAACCACAGAAGTTATGCCGAAACATGAGATTAGGAGCTTTAAATAGCAAAGTTGAGCAAAAAGGATGTCAACCTTGGTTAATCAGGCTCATTAGCCCTCATTAGCCATAGTATCCTACCTGCCGTTTGCAAATTTAAGTCCGCCTAGCGATCGAGAGAAGGTGTAGGATTTTATGAGTTTACTAAAGATAGCGATGCCTCTAAAAATTATTGATAACTTTGACAGCAGTTTTTCGCTCGATCCAGATGCAAAAACCGTATTATTTGGCTTGCTAAGCAATGAGAGCTTTCTGAACCAAGTGGCCGGTGAAGTCGCTAGTAAATTAAATGGCGATCGCGTCGAGTTTACTGAACTCCTATTTCAACCCGTTCCTTACACCACAGCAACCCCTAAAGGAATGCCTGCCGAATTTGAGAAGTATCATACCTCTCCCGATCACGCCATCATTAATGTGCCACCGAACTTTATGTTTAAAGCCAAAATCTTTAAGCCTAGTCGTCTCTGTGCGATTTATCGAAAAGCTCAAAAGAGCGTGTAAGGCTTTCCAAACAGGACTAGCAGTGATTTCGCCCAGCCAATGCTCAGTCAATATTTTTTACATCATTTTTTACATCTTTGGCGATCGCCGCAAATATACGAAAGTTGACATCGACGGTAAAGGAGAGCTTATGCAATTTAGCCAGAGCAATCTTTCCCGATTGAGGGCTGCGGAAGTAGTGAGGGGTCATCGCAAACAAATCTTGAATATCCTCTGAGCTAGATACTTCAGATTGATAGGTAAGATTGTAACGATCCACGAGTTTAAAGCCTTCTACTTCAGTGGATGCGATCGCGGGTAATCCTCTTTCTCTTAGTTCAGAATAAATTACTTGCCGCATTTCTAGAAGGTGATTTACACCCGGATCGACCAAAATAACCTTCCCTCCAGGCTTGAGAACATGGCGAAAGTCTTCAAAACTGGGAAACCCAAAAGCGCAAACAATCGAATCAATCGATCCTGCAAGAAATGGTGGACGACGGTTGCTGCCAACAATCCAAGTGATGTCTCGACTGCGTTTAACGGCTGACTGAATCGCCCACTTAGAAATATCTAGCCCAATCAAGACGCCTTCAGAATAGTTCCATTTTGTCGCCTTTCTACCGATCCAGTCGAGGTAATAGCCCTCACCACAGCCAGCATCAAGAATCGTTACCTGTTCAGAGACAGGGATATTCGCTAAATGCTTTTCGGTTAAATCTGCGATCGCATTGGCAATTGGTTCGTAGCACCCAGTACGCAAAAATCGCGTCCGTGCCGCAACCATTTCTTTGGTGTCCCCTGGATCTCGGGATGCTTTATGCTGCACCACAAGCAGATTCAGATAGCCTTGACGGGCTTTATCAAAGTTATGTCCTTTCGGACAGGTTAAACTCTGCTCGCGGGGCGTAAGTGCGGAACCATCAAGGGGACAAACAAGATTATTCGCGAATACCAATTTCATAACTCAGCGATCGCTCTAACAAGGAAAGAGCTTTATTCTATCCGAAATTGTCACTCCGCTTACATTTCAAGAAATTGGTTGAGTCCCTCGCTATAACAAGGGGAAAGATTGAGAATCTAGGAGAGGGGTTAACCTCATTGTTGCAACCAAACCGATACAGATCCACCGTTACACAAGAAGTTACCCCAACCATCTTGGTTAGTACGCACAATTTCCTTTCTGTGACCTGTAAAATCATAGAAAGCTGTGTTAGGGCGGAAAGTATTCATCCATTTATTGCCCTCTGCACCGTTGGTCAAAACCACAGCCATCGCACCCGAATGATCTCGATCGCCTAGCCTCATCCAACCAATTGTATTGGGGTGATCGAAGTAATCATGTTGATCGCCGAAACCATAGTTTTTACGAGTCCATAGAAATTTATTAATCAGAAAGCTATGATCGGTGAGCCAAATTTCATAGCCCTTGTCGTTGTAATGCGCTCCATAGTAGTCAGCATAAAAAACACAGGGATATCCATCCCTCCGCAATAAAATCAGCGCATAGGCTAAGGGTTTAAACCAAGACTCTACGACTGATTCCAAGGACTGTAGTGGCTGCGTGTCGTGGTTCTCGACAAATGTAACCGCAAGTACTGGCTGCTCTTTTACCAATGTGCGATCGAAGATCGATCTCATGTCAAAACTGCTGCCAGAGCGACTTGCTGCATGAAACTTAAAATGAAGTGGAACGTCAAAAAGCGATAATCTCCCCGCGCTATCGGCAATATAACCGTGCAAATCGTCAACATTCTGCGACCAATATTCGCCAACGCTAAACAATTCTCTACCTGCAAAGTGAGTTCTTAGATCGTTGAGCCAATCTTTAAAAAAGCTAGAACGAATGTGCTTTACGGCATCGATTCTAAATCCATCGACTTGGGTCATATCGACAAACCACCGTCCCCAATAAAATAGCTCTCCCCGTACAAATTCGTTGCCCATGTCTAAGTCGTTTGCCATCAGATAGTCAAAGTTGCCATGTTCGTGGTTGACTTCTGTAGAGAACGACTTGTTTTGTAGGCGATAAAGCTTACTATTGTTATTGGTTTTAGCATTGTAAGTAAGCGCATCAAAGCACCACCAATGCCACTTCATACTTGAGTATGTATCGCCACGACCAGGAAAGGAAAAGTATGTATACGCTTCAATCTCATACCAATCGCTGAGGGCGCGGTTGCGATCGTTCCAATCTACTTCCTGCGCCCAGATTGTTTCTTTGCCATCACCGCCATCTTTATGGTTAAAAACAATATCAGCATAGACATTTAAGCCATTTGACCGAACTGTTTTGATGGCATCTTGAAGTTCTGATTTTGTGCCATATTTGGTTCGTTTAGAACCCTTTTGATCGAATTCCCCTAAATCAAATAAGTCATAGACCCCATAACCCACATCGAATCCCCCACCAGAGCCTTTATAGGAAGGAGGAATCCACACAGATGAGAAGCCAGCATCAGCCAAAGCCTTGGCTTTCCCTTTGAGTTCGTTCCAGAGCGTGCCATCCGCAGGGTTATACCACTGAAAAAACTGTATGATTACACCGTTACTCATTGAGTTATCCTCTTTATTGTTGCAAGACTGTTCTCAGGTAAGTTCGCTTTTAGGTTTCACTCCACCTTATTTTTGCGAAGGATCTCACCCCCAACGCAAGAATCTGTAAATCGTTCAAAATAGCGCATTGTGTGAAGCACTTCACATCCTACATATTCAATCTCTTCAGGTTGAGACTAACTACTCTTACCTCCTCGATACGGTTATCATGCCATTGAGCCAGAAATCAACGTAGAAGCGATCGCCTTAGAGAAATATTTAATCTTCTAAAATGGGGAAAGCTATGCATCAATCAAGAACTTGTTGCGATATTAACCTGAATATACTCTGAATAATATAACGATTTGTGAAAATTATCTTGCGTTAAGCCTCAAATAAAATCACCACCATCTACGTCGAGAAATATAAGACAACTACTCAGCCAGTAGAAATAGAAAGAGAAGGGAAGATAAATAAATATCCTGCAAGTATTCAATCGGGTTAGATTTATAGATATAAAAGCGATCACACAAAGCTTTTTCGATTATTTGTTAAAGAGCGATTGCTCCTTCATAGGGAGCAATCGCTTTTATATTGAACCTCTGTACTGAATATCACCCGTTCTTAGGGTTGTGAAATTCTGGCATCCCGAGTAGTTGCGTCAGCTTCTAATTGTGGAGTCTGAGAATACTTACCATGATTGAGAGATGCTTGGATCCGTGACAAAATTTTCTTGCGTGATAGGTTACCTCCAGTATCACGCATATGCTTGCAGAAGTAGTAGGTGAAAGCGCCATTATAGGTGTCATCAATAGAGTTGTTGGGAAATAAAAACAAGTTGTGGACAGGGTTTTCCTCTTC
>NZ_JAZBJZ010000183.1:0-6531 GCF_036349135.1 Tumidithrix elongata BACA0141 | reverse complement strand
CTCATTTTCCTCAAATCCCTTCCTACTCTTGTTTGTATTTTTAGAGATGCCCTTACTTCAATCTTGATCAAATATCCTCCCGCTTTAGTAAATTAAGTTGAAGCTCTGGAAAGTTTTCTGGTATTTCAAATTCGGCATCGATATCATCTGGATACTGAATCCAATCTGTAATAAGAAAAAGCTGATCATTTAAGACGTTATCACTCTCATCATCGATACAATATTGTTCGATAATTTCATAAAGGATATCAGTAGAAATAAAGTTTTCTACGTCATCGACATCACCAATTGTTCCCTGTCCCCATGCTTCAAATCCCTCTTTTTTAGCCTTTTGAATAAGATTATAAAGATGTGGCGCATCCTTTTTTTGATCTTCCAGTAGTTCTAAGGAAGTGTACCAACAATCTGCATTATCAAAATTTCCTTCATCTATCTCACTTCCTTCGCAAACCATTCTTCTAGTTATAAAAAATGTTTCTTCATCATCCCAATCAACACCTCCTTCTGGCTTAGACCATAGCGAATTAAAGTGATAACCTTGATTTTGACAAGGATGCACATGCTCAAAAGCTATTAGTGCGCCAGTATATCTTTCAAAAAGCTTCTCAAATAGCTGAGCAGATCCATCATCTTCAAAGTTATTCCCAAAACATCCGTATCCTGAAGAAGTAAAGAAAACTGAATTACCCTTAACTGTTAACTTATAACATCTAGTTGTTTCTAGGGTTGTATCTGCATAGTCATGATGCTTAAACTTTTCTTTAGATATTGCCTCAATAAGTAGCTTAATACTCTCAGGTTCTTGACTTGCAATTTCAGCAAAGCTTTCCCAGAAAACGCCCATACGAACTACCGTTATTTATTAACATGTAAGCCTATTATAAGTGGGATCGCTTCAATAAATACAAGCATCCAAAATACTCAAAACCTCAGCCAAAAGCTCATCCGAAGCAGCCTCTATCAACTTTACCTTTCTTGACTTGTAATCAATAGATTTCACCTGTTCCACCATCACATAACCAGTTAGCTTTTTACTGCCTGCGATCGCCACATGAAAAGGAAAATCACGCTTCGTATTTGTAATTGGACAGACAATCGCCAAACCCGTATGCTGATTGAACAGAGTATTACTCACTACTAAAGCAGGTCGTCTTCCCTTCTGCTCATGTCCAGACTGCGGATCGAACGTGAGGATAATCAGATCTCCCTTTTGGGGAATGTAACTAGCCATTTACCAAACTTCCAAACCTATAGGCGATCCCCAATCCTCTTCTTGAGCTTTATAGTTAGAGGGAATTTGAGTAACTAGATCCTTGAGATCGTACTTACCTCGAATTTTACGAACAGGCTTAATCACAATCTGCTCTTTCGTCGTGATAATCTCTAGCGCATCACCAACTAAAATATTAGCCTCAGCCAAAACCTCTTTACTGAGCCTAATTCCCTGACTATTACCCCATTTCTGAACCTTGACTAACATAACTTTTGATGATTATTTTGACAAAAATGTATAGCCTAAGTATAGCCTGAAATTTTATAATCTTGACATACGATCGCCCTTAATTTCCTGAAAACTAAAACAACGACTACACCAAACTCATCTCAAGCTCGATCGCTGCAAACTTAATTTCAACCTTTTGATTGAGAGCGCCAGCAATTTTCTGCGACATTGACAGCGAATGCCTATCATAATAAGCATCCTCAAGCAAGAGCGATCGCCGATTGTTTAGTACCAACGCGATCGGCAAGTTGTTTCTGTGTCAAAATCAGATCCACAAGCGATGATGGATTCTACAAATAAGATTAGTCGCCATGAGAATTTTACTGGTCGAAGATAAAATTGACTTAGGGAAAGCGATTCAGCGCAGTCTCAAATAAGAAAAATATATCGTCGATTGGGTGTAGGATGGAAGAGAATCATGGAATTATCTGGATTCGCAGGGGGCAAATTATAGCGTAGCGATTCTTGACTGGATGTTACCTCATCTCTCGGGACTAGAGGTGAGCAAACGGCTGCGCGAACATAAAAATCCTTTGCCTGTGTTGATGCTTACAGCGAGAGATCGCATTGAGGATCGCGTTGCAGGTCTGGATGCAGGCGCGGATGACTATCTGGTTAAACCCTTTGGCATGACAGAATTATCGCGGTTTTCATAATTATGTGGACACCATTCAAATGCATGAAAAGCTCAAAGAGACAGGGATCTCAGTACTTCCATTCACTGTAAATTCTGTCCGTATTGGCTTGAAAACCGCGATACGATCCAAGTACAGGACACGGGGATTGGTATTGCTGAAGCCGATCTGCCCAGAATTTTTGAACGGTTTTATCGCATCGGCGGTGATCGCTCTCGTTCTACAGGAGGATCGGGTTTGGGACTTGCCATTGCCCAAGCGATCGCGATCGCGCATCAAGGTAGCATTCAGGTCAAAAGCGAAGTCGATAAAGGCAGTACGTTCACCGTTCGATTGGCGCTTCACTCAAAAGAATGATTTCTCGTCTTTGTTCATCTTTGTTGTAGGGGCAATTCATGAATTGCCCCTACAACTCAAACATACTCTTTGAAACTTTCTCACAATAAATGTAAAAATATAAAATGTGGATTTGTTTCAATCGAACCAAACATATTCATGTTTGCAACATTTACGTTGAGAACCTATGCAAAATCTTCCGCACTATTCAACCTATCGATCGCTGCTGGCAAAAAAGCAGGGAAAGGGGTTTTCTGAAGCGGAAGTACAAGAGATTTTATGTCAAGTGCTGGCTCAACTGGCAAGCCTGCACGATCGCAACCAAGTTCATGGTTCGATTTCCCTAGACACAGTGGTCTACGATCGCGACCAGAAACAGACGGTTTTACTAGATGGAACTGGGACGAATCATCGCAGTTATCTCGCACCAGAAATTTTGCAAACAGGACAAGCCACCCTTGCCGCAGATATCTATGCGCTGGGTGTTGTCGCGATCGTCCTATTAACAGGCTTGCCACCTGAGTCGCTCAAAGCCCCTAATGACACATGGAATTGGCGCGATCGTTGTACTGCCAGCGATCGCTTTGCCCAAATTCTTCATATTGCGCTGTTTGCTGCCCCTACCTTTCGCTATGTGAATGCGGGGCGAATGCTGCAATCGTTACAGCCCATTATGGCGACATCTCCATTGACGATCGCTACTCCTGCGATTGCTTCTCCCCCTACGATTCATAATGAGTTTATTCCACCCTTACCCCCCTTACCACCCAAAATATCAGCGGAAGATTTACGAGAAGAACTCATCTTAGATCTTGAAGAAACGTTCAATTTAGAAAGCGATCGCAGGGATTTAGGCAAGAGCCAAGAGCCAGACAAAAATCATCAGACCATTCCCGATTTAACAGGCTATAAAAAGAAAAAATCCGCTAAAGGTAAATTTACAGCCAACACCAAAGCCAAAACACGCATCTTACTGGTAATACTTTTAGGACTTGGAGTGCCTGCGGTTGCTTTAGTCGGTGGTTACTGTTTGATCCAGTCCAAATTCTCTACTGCTACTCCTAGCAAAGACTTACTGCCTATCAATGCGATCGTACCAATATCCATATCCACGTTGGAGAGAACCCGCATATATATCGATGAAATAGAAAAGGCTGAGAAGAAAATGGATAAACTGCTCGCCCTAGCCCAAGATAAATACAAGAATACGGGAAACCTGACGGAAGTTAAGACAATGCTGCTAGCAGTGCCATCCAATAGTCGCATTCGCCCGAAAGCAGATAAACTCCTATCTCAGTGGCAGCAAGATGCCAAGAAAAATGGAGCACTGATCGAAAAAGCGGAAAAGGCAGTGAATGAGGGTAATTGGCAGGTGGCGATCGATACTATAAAGGGCATTTCATCCACTCCCTACTGGCAGAAGCGTGGCAGTAAAATTGCCGAGATCGCGAAGCAAAGGCTGGCTAGTTCTATTGCCCCTCCCTTGTCTCCCATTCAAGTTGCTCCACCCCCTGCCGTACCCTTAGAACCAGAGGTTGTTCCCTTTCAAGCTCCAATCCCGCAAGATCCAATTCCATCCGTACAGGAGCCACCCTCTTATTATCAACCTTCACCTCCAGAAAGATCCTACCCAGAAACCTATTCAGCCCCAGCCCCGCCACCACCTCGCGTAGCTCAATAAAGTGTCTTCAAAGCTCCGCAAAGATAATTTTCCTGCTTCATCCCTATGGTCAAATTACTTGTTATGCAGATTCCTAAGAAAATCCTAAATCGACGTGAAACGGCTTTTAAACCCCTCTCCTCGCAGGAGAGGGGTTGGGGAGAGGTCAAATCTTGGAACACTTTTGCGTTTCGGTCGTTGATCTATTGCTTGATTCTGTCAGGCTTCACCTTAGAATTTTCGGGAATCTTCTCGCCTCAATTTGCCTATGCTCAAACCTGTGATATTGGCTCGGCTACGGTACACCCTGGGAATTACAAACTGCGCGGCAGTGTTTTCTTGAAAAAAGAAAGCTTTCAGGAAGCCCTCGACTGCTTTGAGATTGCCCTGCAAGATCCTCGCGGTCGCGAAGATCCAGAATTATGGAACAATCACGGGCTGGCATTAGCAGGTCTGAAAAGATTTGAGGAAGCCCTCGCTTCCTATGACCAAGCCGTGCGCATTAAACCCGGTGCTAGGTTTGTCGATCGCGTGCAACCTCTCGTCCAACCCAAGGACTACTATCTCTGGTGGTTCAACCGAGCCACCGCACTGGTCGATCTCAATCGCAATGACGAAGCACTCGCTTCTCTAGATAAGTCTTTGCAAATCAAGTCTGATTATGGATTTGTTTGGTTTTTTCGAGGTCTGACCCTGTTCCGATTGAAACGCTATGACGAAGCGCGCTTTGCCTATCGTCGTTCGGTTTTGCTCTCACCCAATACTCCCTATGTCATCAAGTCTTTGCATTTACTCAACCTGCAAGACTATGTGGTTTACTATGGTGAAGCTGAGGCAAAGTCAAGACTGGGGCGCTACAAAGAGGCGATTAAAGCCTTTGAACGAGGTAAACAAGTTCGGCTCAATAACCCTCAGATCGAGTTTTTTGAGAACAATGTCAGTGAGAACCTCTATGAAAATTACATTGATGGCATTCGATCGCTCGATCGCAGTGAATATAACAAAGCGCTAACCCAGTTCGATTTGGTGATTGCCACAAAGCCAAACTACGCCAGTGCTTGGGATGGGAAAGCCGATGCATTGATGGCACTCAAGCGCTATCCCGAAGCGATCGCTGCCTACGATCGAGTTACTGTCATTGAGCCCTATGACTATCCAGCTTGGTATAAGAAAGGGAATGCACTGATGAAAGCCAAACGGAATGGAGAAGCGCTACAAGCCTACCAGAAAGCGATCGACATATCAGGGGGCTTTGCGGAAGTCTGGCACAATCGTGGCGTGATTTTCTATAACCAAAATAAAAATAAAGAAGCGATCGATGCCTATTCGCGCTCTTTAAAGGCGAATACCCTTTGGGGAGGGATTTCAAGGGCGGATACCCAATATGCCTTGGCAGCTACTCTATACCGTGCTGGGCGCTACCGCGAATCCCTCTCAGCGGTCGAGCAAGTTCTGAAAGCACAACCTGACTACAAGGAAGCTGTGGAACTGCGGAAGTTGATTAAACGAATCCTTGGGTGATTTCATCCTGATTTTATCTTTCTGTGAAATACTCAAGCTACATCATTCCTAGCTTCTTTATGCCTTTTATCGTCAAAAAATGGTCAGTCTTTGCTTTACTGTTCGCGATCGCGCCTTTTACCATTGGCTCTCTAACCTCTTGCTCTGAGGTAAAGCCCAACCCTACCCCAGCTAGTAGCATTGCCCCCTCAGTGTCAGCAACAACGCCACCGCCAAAACAAGATGTCGCACAGATGGGACATATGAATCATGGGGGGATGTCTATGGAGATGGGAACTGCTGATGCTGAGTATGACTTGCGCTTTATTGATGCCATGATTCCCCATCATCAAGGTGCGATCGAGATGGCAAAGGTGGTTCTGCAAAAATCAAATCGTCCCGAAGTCAAAAAGCTAGCGGAAGCAATTATTCAAGCCCAAGAGAAAGAAATCGCTCAATTGCAGCAGTGGCGAAAGCAGTGGTATCCCAACCTTAGCGAACAGGCGATGATGTGGGATAGCAAGATAAATAAAATGATGCCGATGACCTCAGAGTATAAGCAGGTCATGATGATGGATATGGATTTAGGAAGTGCGAATGCTGAATTCGATCTGCGTTTTATGAATGCCATGATTCCCCACCATGAGGGCGCATTGTTGATGGCAAAAGAGGCACAAACTAAAACGAAACGTCCTGAAATGCAAAACTTGGCAAAAAATATCCTCAGTTCGCAACAGGCAGAAATTGACGAAATGAAGCAATGGCGTAAGACTTGGTATAACCAATAGAATCGTAGAGACAATTCATGAATTACCTCTACGATTCGATTCTATTCAGAAGAAAGATTGTAATTGCTCAACTTAGAGGAAATAATGCTTCGAGGGGGTTCAAAGCCACAA
>NZ_JAZBJZ010000182.1:0-6597 GCF_036349135.1 Tumidithrix elongata BACA0141 | reverse complement strand
TTAGGGTAATGATGTATTACCTTATCAATGATTCATTTAGAATGAAATGGCCCTGTGTCTCAGATAGACTGATTTGGGTAGTAAAGAAGCAACTTTATCGTCATGGATTACGCAGTAACGATAAAAAAGAAAAACACTATGCTGGCAAGCAACCACGAAGAATAACTGGGGTTATCATCACGTCAAAAGGTGAATTAAAAGTTCCCAATCGACAACATCTGAAAATATATGAAACCCGCAAATTGCTCTATTCGGCTGTCAAACCTGAAAAACGACAGAAGTTAATCCAGAGATTAAAAGGCTTGGAAGCACAAGCAAAACAAATTATCGATGCAAACAGTATTATGAAATAAAAATGATATTCCTGTTATTGCGATTTGTAATTACGGTTTAACTCTTCGATTAATTGAGATATTTATTTTCAGGTTTTTCGGTAATCAGATCAAGGGGTATTTCATTAATAAATTCGCTGGGAGATTTCGAGTAGTCTCTGGAATCTTTTGAATAAGCCGATATAAATAATCTTTGCTTAGCTCTTGTCATCGCAACATAAAACAGTCGTTTTTCTTCCTCTAATTTATTGTCTCGCACGCTGAAATAATTGGGAAACTCACCCTCAGTAACTCCTGCTATAAAAACGCTATCAAACTCTAACCCTTTTGACTGATGCACCGTAACGATTGGTACTTGGTTATCATTCTGCGCAACTTGATCTAAAGTTTTAGCAAGTACTGTCAATTCAAGAAGATTGCGTAAAGACGTGTCAGGATGCAAATTGAGATCGTCGTGTTTCTTAAAAAAACTTACAAGCTCGACAAGGTTTTGCTCGCGGTTCTTTTGCCCTCGATAATAACTATAAAGTTCAGATTCCATAATCAACTTATATAATAGTTCAACAGGACGCGACGCTTGGCTTGCATCACGCCAGTCATCCATCTGTTTAGCGAGTCCTTCAAACTCCTCACCATAGCGATATACCAAAGCCTGACGATAATCAGCTTTACGACTGACAAGAGGTATTAGCACAGCTAACAACTCAATCGTGGTTCGCACATCATCCATTGCTTTGTGCGTAGGAAGGTTTACAAGCTTCAACTGTTCCGATAAAGCTTCAAGGCTGTAGCGTTCCGACTTGATAAAACGATGTGCTAGTTCTAGCGTGTCTTCCCATTTCAGTTTTGGCGGAGTAATCCCAGTTTTTTGAGCTTGAGCAGTCACCATCTTGATATCAAAACTGACGTTATGCCCAACCAACATGGCATCGCCAACAAACGCAAAAAACTCATGGAAAACATCTTTAGCGGGTCTACCATTTTCGGAGAGAAAGCGATCGCTATGTCCATGTATTCGCTCCGAATCGCCAACGCCTACTGTATTAGCAATGTAAGCATGAAATTCAGCTTGTGCTTGCCCTGCAACCAAACGAATTGCGGCAATTTCCACAACCTCATCTTGACTGACTGAGAACCCTGTTGTCTCTACATCAAAAACAATAATGGTATGTTCAGAATAGGCTTTTAATAGTTCGCTAAACGGATCGCCATCAATAAAGGTTCGACTCGATGCCATATCTGTCAAACTGAAACCACAGTCCTTGCCTGATTCAACCACAGCTTTAATAGTGACTTCACCAATCCCACGACTTGGACGTAGCAACATCCGACGCATCGAACCAACATCAAAGGGATTCAAAACTAGGCGCAAATATGCAAGAGCATCTTTGACTTCTTGCCTCATAAAAAATTGAAATTTTTCCACAGTGACGCAAGGAATCTCCATACGCTGTAGTGCCTGACTCACAACCTCTGTTCGCTTATGATTACGGGCAAGTACAGCCACTCGACTGTAAGAAAAATCTTTGCGATCGCCTGCTAACTTCCGAATTTGCGTGCCAATCCACTCCGCTTCTGCGCGTTCATCTTCAGCCAAATGAACTTCAATCAACTCACCTAATTCACAATTTGGTGATGGCGAAATTGTTGTTTGTCGATGTTCAAAGGAGTCTGCAAATCCAGAAGCAGCATTTAAAAGAGTCTGCGTTGCCCGATAATTCCAAGTTAGCGAATACTCCGTAGGCTTAAAATCCTGTTTAAATTGAGCGATTACCTGTTCTGGCTCAGATCCGCGCCACTCATAGATTGTCTGATCTAAATCTCCAATCATGGCAAGGTTGCCACTCTTTGCCGCGAAATGTTTAACAATGCCGTATTCAGAAAGATGCGTATCTTGAACCTCGTCAACTTGCACAAAATCAAACCGATCTGCCCAACGTTGGCTAATCACAGGTTCGCGCTCTAACATTGCCCGTACATAAAACACTAGATCGGCAAAATCTAAAGCATGACGTTTTTGGAGAATAATTTGATATCGAGCCGCAGATTTAGCTAAATCCTTGCCCAGCAAAGCATATAACTCTTCTAGTGGATAGTCTAGGGATAATTGGCGATTGCTAGCCTGAGTTTTACATTTAGTCAATTCAGTAAATAATTTCTGAGCTTCTCGGTCATCCGCTAAGTCAAATACCTCTTTGACCAATTCAATACAGTCGGCATCGTCATAGATAGCGAAATCTGTTGCTAAGCCAAACTGACGCGCCTCAACTCTTAGTAACGAAGCACATAAACCATGAAAAGTCTTAATCGTTAAATGGCGTACCTGATCTGGGCAGTATTGAGATAGCCGAGCGCTCATTTCCTTAGCAGCACGATTCGTAAATGTGAGGCAAAGAATTTTTTGAGGAGAGATGCCTCTATCGATCGCACGTAAAACCCGCTCTGCTAAAACACGAGTTTTGCCTGTACCAACTGGAGCCAATACTAAAATCGCGCCTTTAGTATGACCAGCGATCGCGCTTTGTTCAGGGTTTAGTTCATTACTGTACATGCACGATTAAGGTAAAAGGCTTTGCTTTAATTACTTATAGCAGGATTATTTGCAATCATCATCCTGAAAATTGTTTACCTTCTCTTTCAATCCGTCCTTGAATATCCTTCAAAATGCTAGCAACCTCCTCTATATCAGAGGCTAAAAGCACAGGAGCCTTAAGCGGACTCAGCACTTCTGTCGATCGCATGGGATATTTCCTTAAAAGTTGAGTAATATCTGATTCGTAAAGCGTGGCGCGATCGAATTGTCCTTGCTGAGAGAGGGAAGGTAGAGAATACAAGAAAATATTACTAATCAATTGCTGCTGCATCGCTCAATCCTGCCAGTAAAAAAGATGACTAAATTTTGAAGATTTCCGCTGCGATCGCCTTACTGAACTTAAGCCACGCCTTAGTTTAGCCGATCTTAATTTTATATTGTGAAACGATAAGAGAACCAACAGAGTTATTTCCGCCCCTGTGCTGTGCGCCTCTAGTTTATCGGACATAACTGCACCGATCGCGATCGCGCCTTCACAGTAAATCGGGATCTTCACCCAACTCCCGCAGACGAGAAGCCAACCGTTCTGCCCTAAGTCGATCTGCCTCCGCCTGTTGCTGTGCTACTTCCGCCTGTTGCTGTGCTACCTCAGCCTGTTGCTGTGCTGCTTCAGCCTGTTGCTGCGCCGCCTCAGCCCGTTGCTGCGCTGCTTCTTCTGGTAATAGGACTAAGGCTCCCTTTGAGTCATAAAAACGTAGCCAATTTGCCGTTTCTCGATCAATAGTCCCTGCCCAAGTACCTAACCATAAGCCCAAGGTTTCACACCACAGCCAGCCCCGACTATCAGGTTTAATCTCACCGTAGAGACTGTTGCGATGCCAACCCAACAATGATTGAGAATCGAAGGGATTGTAGACGAAGTAATCTTGGGTCTTAAAGACGCGATCGTATAACTGTTTTTTTAGACCCAAATCTACATTGGCAGTACTAGGAGACATCAGTTCGACAATCACATCTGGATAGCGCCCTCCCTCTTCCCACACTACCCAACCTTGGCGATCGCGTTGACCATCAACATCCAACACTACAAAAAAGTCTGGCCCTCTAAAATCTCGATTTTTGACTTGGGTGCTGCTGTAGTAGATGAACATATTGCCACCTACATAAAAGTCGGTTCGATCGGCACGATATTGCTGATAGGAGCGAATTAGTACATTCATCGCCACGCGATGTTGATTGGTTTCCAAGGGTTCTCCGTCATCAAAGATTAAATCTGTGGGCGGCATGGGGGGAGTCCAGCCATCAGGGGCGATGGGAACAGTGTTTACCATAGTGAGCACCAGCAAGAAAGGCTATGTTTATATATTATCGTCGTTGACTAGGCAATGCTTATTTTCGTTAGTATCATGAATTTTTAGCCAAAGATTTACGGTCATGTTTAGCACGATCGCGCTCAATCACTAAGAAAACACGGATAAGCACCTAGTTTCGTGAGAGCATGCGACAATCTCATCGGATCTAGCACGAAACTCGCCTCATAATCGCTCTAGATGATTCCTCTAGGGTGAAGAAAAATTTAACTCCATTCTTTCACAGGTGCCTGAAGGGTATGAGACTGATACCACAGCAACAAAAATACCAAGCAGTAGTCTGGCAATTTTTAATTGGTGGACAAAAACGTTTTAGTGGTTTTTTTCTGATGGTTTTAACCTCTCAAAAAATCCTTGACAGAACAAGTAGATTAGTTGGTATCCATCCTTAGCATATCCAATTTGGATTACGTTTTTAGAATCAGAAATTTGAATGAAAAAAGCACATTGGCACTCATCGCCTCAAGCTATCAATAGATTTTTCCAACATAATTGGATATCTCTGCTAATTGGAATTCTCTCCACAATCGGGGTGTTATTTCTGTGGAAATTAGAGCTATTAGAAGAGCAAGCCTACCAGATACAGCAACCATTACCAATTTCAAACATTATTTTAGGTGGTGGATTGGTCATGAGCTGGACAATGGCACTTTTATTTTATTTTGTTCAACATTCAGCCCAAAATGCTCGACGAGTGATTCAGATCAACCAAAAATTGCAAGATGAAATCGCTCAGCACCAAATGACTGAGAGCATTCTTCGTGAAAGTGAAGCGTTTAATCGCAGCATTTTTGAAAATAATGCAGACTGCCTAAAGGTTTTAGACCTTGAGGGCAGTCTGATCGCGATGAACGAAAACGGTAAGTGTTTAATGGAAATTGATAACTTTGATAAGTTTCGTGGCAAGGAATGGGTACAGTTATGGGAGGAAGCGAAACAAGCAATTGTGGTACGGGCGATCGAGGTCGCTAAAGCCGGGGGAGTCGGCCACTTTCAAGAATTTCGCCCCACAGCTAAGGGGACTCCAAAATGGTGGGATGTCTTAGTTATTGCATTGTCGGATTCAGAAGGGAATCCACAGCGCCTGATTTCCACATCCCGAGATATTACAGCAAGTAAACAAGCTGAAGCCAAATTGCGAGAAAGTGAAGAACGATATCGATCTGTAATTGCAGCAATGTCTGAAGGAGTCATTCTGCATCAGGCAGACGGACAAATTACCGCTTGCAACAAAAGTGCAGAACAAATTCTTGGCTTGAGTCCCGATCAAATGATGGGGCACACCTCAATCGATTTAGACTATCGAACATTCAAAGAAGATGGCTCTCCCTTCCCTGGTGATACTCATCCAGCTATGGTTACACTCAGAACCGGGCAACCCCAATCAAATGTATTGATGGGAATTTGTAAAGGTGATGGCACCAATTCTTGGATTACGATTAACTCCCAACCTCTGTTTCATCCTGAGGAATCTTTACCTTATGCTGTCGTGACTTCGTTTGCAGATATTACAGACCGCAAGCAAGCCGAAATTAAGTTACAACTCAGTAAAGAAGAACTACAGCTACTTACACAAAAGCTCCGATTCTCGGAACAAAAGCTGCGAACAGTTTTTGAGGCAATGACGGATGTCGTGTTAAGCATTGATGCTGACAATCAAATTGAGGTTGCGCCAACCAATCCTAATCGTTTCTACGATCGCGAGGCAGCAAATATCAACCTATTGGAATTAACCGTAGAGCAATTTTTTAATAGCCCTGACCACGATAATTGGTTCAATAGGGTTCAACAAGTGCGAGAATCTCAGCAAACCCTTCACTTTGATTATCGTTTAACCCAAGGCGATCGGGAATTTTGGTTTGCTGCCAGTATTGCCCCTATGCCTAGTAATGATGTAATTTGGGTAGCCCATGACATCAGCCATCGCAAGCAAGCGGAAGAAGTTTTGCATCAAGCTAAAGAACAATTTGGACTAGCAATTCAAGCTTCTTATTATGGATTTTGGGATTGGAATTTACGAACTGACGAAATCTATTTTTCTCCTCGTTGGAAAGAAATGTTGGGCTATGCAGATAGTGAATTACCCAACACATTAGATACCTTTATTGCCTGTGCATTTGAGGAGGATTTTCGTACCAAGCTCCAGTTAATCGAAGATAACAACTCAGGAACTGATTATCATTTAATGACCCAGAGGTTCCATCATAAGAATGGTTCTGTGGTTCATGTGCTCTCGCGAGTGATTTACGTTAAAGACGATCGAGGTAATGTAGTCCGCATGATAGGTGCACATTCTGATATCACTGAAACCTTAGTACAGGACAAAACCTTGCAATAAAGACAGAAGAGGGGTTTCATAGGA
>NZ_JAZBJZ010000181.1:0-6741 GCF_036349135.1 Tumidithrix elongata BACA0141 | reverse complement strand
TCATTTTCCTCAAATCCCTTCCTACTCTTGTTTGTATTTTTAGAGATGCCCTTGAAATAATTTGTAGCGCAGGCATCTTGTCTGCACGGGCTAGAAGCCCCTCCTACATTCACAAACAATTAAGGATCGCTAGAGATCTAGTGGAAAAAAGATAGGAAAAAGGGAAAAATCATGCATAGTGAAAACGAACTGCAATTAGCTGCGGATGTATTGGTGGTGGGTGGTGGACCTGCGGCGGCATGGGCGGCATGGGCGGCTGCCTCTCAGGGCGCCAAGGTGATTATTGCTGATAAGGGGTTTCTGGGCACAAGTGGAGCCGCCGCCGCCAGTGGCAATGGTGTGATGGCTCCTGCCCCAGAGAATTGGAACAAAGCTTTATGGGAACGCTATCGTGCTGGACAGACCTTAGCTAGCTTACGTTGGATCGAGCGCGTGCTTGAAAAAACTTGGCTGAGTATGCCCCTTGTAGAAGCTTGGGGCTATCGCTTCCCTAAAGAGAATGGAGAATCGGTGCGCGAAAGCTATTATGGCCCTGAATATATGCGCGTACTTCGTAAAAACCTGTTGCGATCGGGCGTACAGATTCTCGACCAAAGTCCTGTTCTAGAGCTTTTATTGGCTGAAGATGGCTCCGTGGCAGGGGCAAGAGGCTTACAGCGCCAACACGATCGCACCTATAGCGTTCGAGCTGGCGCTGTGGTCTTGGCAAATGGAGGCTGTGCCTTTTTGAGCAAGGCGCTGGGCTGTAATACCAACACAGGTGATGGATTATTGATGGCAGTAGAAGCAGGAGGCGAACTCTCTAGCATGGAAGCTTCGAGTCATTATGCGATTTCGACGGCTTTTAATGCCACGGTAACGCGGGGTGTTCCCTTTGGTTGGGCGAGCTTTACGGATGAAGCAGGGAACGATCTAGGCGGATATATTAACGGTCGTCGCGACCCATTGTTTCTACCCACTGCCCTCTTGAAAGGCCCCGTCTATGCCCGTTTAGATAGAGCCACACCCGAAGTTAAGGCAGTGATTGAGAAGTCCCATTTCATCGCATATCTGCCTTACAAAAAAGCTGACATCGACCCCTATACAGAACGAGTACCTGTAACGATGCTATTAGAGGGCACAGTTCGCGGTACGGGTGGCATCAAGTTGGTGGATGAGCATTGCGCGACCAAAGTCCCTGGTCTCTATGCCGCAGGAGATGCGGCATCGCGAGAATTCCTTGCAGGCTTAAGCTCTGGAGGTGGGGGGCCCAATGCAGCATGGGCAATCTCAACCGGGCAATGGGCAGGAGAAGGTGCAGCCACCTTTGCTCGAAGACTCGGCGCTCATGCCAACGAACGGACTGCTCATCCTGCGGGTCAAGTAGGACTCCGATCGCAGGCAACATCTTCAGAATCTTTTGATAGCGAAGCGATCGTGCGCGGCGTTCAAGCAGAGATGTTTCCGCTAGAAAAGAATTTCTTTCGCTCTGAACAGGGGCTGTTAGATTCCCTCGCTAAATTAGAAACTCTATGGGAGCAGTTGCAAACCAAGCCAAAACAGGAAACCGTGCGCGATGTGGAATATTCGCGTCGTGCGGCTGCGCTCACGGCTGTAGCGCGATGGGCATATTTTAGTGCTTTACATCGTAAAGAAACCCGCAGCGGACATATTCGCGTGGACTATCCCGAAACCGATCCAAACCAGCGTTATTATCTGGCGACAGGTGGTTTAGATCGCCTCTGGGTCAGACGTGACTGGATTTCAGAAGCGATCGCCACGCCTCCAACTCCATCCACGCCACCTTTATCGACGAAAATCGCATCAGGAGCCGTATCATGATCGAACTTATCAGCCATAAACTCTGCATCAGTTGCAATGTCTGCGTCCAAGTCTGTCCCACCAATGTGTTTGATGCAGTTCCCAACCAGCCACCTGCGATCGCTCGTCAAGAGGACTGTCAAACCTGCTTTATGTGCGAAGCCTATTGCCCTGCGGATGCCCTCTATGTTGCCCCTGAGTCTCATACCAAGGTTGCCGTAAATGAGGAAGCGTTAATCGAACGCGGTATCATGGGTGAATATCGCCGCACTCTAGGCTGGGGCTATGGTCGAAAGAATAATAGTGAATTGGATGCTGCCCATAGGCTGCGCTTACTGCCCCGTCCTTACCAGAGCACTTAACAGCTTGTGGATTTAAGGAAAACCAATGAAAAAACGTCGGGAGGATTTGTGAATTTCCCGACGTTTTATGAGTCAAATATTTTAGTTTGCAAGGAAAGTGAAGACTGACGTTCAGTCTAACGCTTGAATGCTGACAATTTTGGCACCCAAGCGATTTAACCGCTGTAGCTCTTCACTAAAACGGCTAAAAGGAACAGTAATAAAGACGTTAGAACTAGAGCGAATGGCGTAGCTGTTTTGTGTTGTCACTTCATTTTGATGTAGTCCTGACACCTCCAGTTGAAAGTTTCGGCTTGCCGGACCTACATTATTTCGATTAGCAATTTGATAAACCATTTTAGTATCCTAAAAAAATCAAAAAATAAAACATAAGAGTTAGTTCTCATGCCAGCAGCACAGAAAAACTAACTCTTAAAAATACCCTTAGAGTGGTGTAATACTGGCAATTTTGCCATTTCGACGTTGAACTTGTTGAATGTAATCAGATAAGCCTTCGTAGGGAACAATGGCTGCTTTATTGACGCGGCGAACATTGGGGTAGCCAGGTTTAGAAATACCCGCGACTTCAATGCGAAAAAGACGCCCGCTACCAAAAGCTTGTGACCCACCAAACGAACTTTTTGAAGTTTCTCCCTTCAGAGAAGCAAGGTAGGCAAATCCATCATTACTGCCCGAAGGAGCAATCACCGTAGATGCGCTGTTTCTTGCCAACTCTTCAATTAGTCGTGAAGAATCTCCTGCAATTTGGGAACGATCGCTGGTTGCAAATCCCCGATAGAGTTGAAAAATCCGAGGGAAACCAACTACTTTTTGCCCTAGCTGGGTTGAGAACCCGCGATAATAGGGCACAATATTATCGCCAAAACTGTCTTGATACTCAGTTGAATCAATGTAGGAATCAATATCAGCGTCGTATCCTTTATTTTGGTACAAATCCAGATGATAGGAAACCTCGGACTCATCGTAGGGAGCGCGGCCTAAAAAGTGCTTGTAGTTCAATTCCGTAAAGCGGGTATGAAAGCTATTAGAAAAGAACTTTGACTTGTAAAGGTCAGACTTTGCCAACCCTCTGACAAATTCTTGAACTGTAATGCTGCGATTTGCTAAAAGCGATTCCAACCCAATCAAGCGATCGGCTTGGAGTAAATAGTCATTACCAAGAACTTGACGATAAATTGCAGAAATCACCTGGGCAATATCTGCTTGGCTGGCATTGGAACGTAATTCAATGGGAGCCGCATTAAATGCTGAAACTCCAAGCCGAGATGCGGCTGTTGTAATAGCCATCAAAAAATCTCCTTGATGAATAAGAATTGTGGCGCGAATCTACTGGATTTTGGGGAGGTCAGACAAAATTAAATCAATCTAAATTGAGCGGACTAATCGAGTAAATTTTACGAAGGTAAAATTTCAATCACTCTGCTTCCTTGGCGATTTAGTTTTTGTAGACGACTTGACAACTGATCGAATGGAACAACGATTTCCGTAATCCCCTGCCGAACTACTGGGGAGTTTGGGGAAGCGGCTTGCGTCAAGCGAATCCGAAAAGTGTTTCCACCACGTTGTCCTGTTGAAGCACCTGTTAGGGAACCCGTAGAGGCTGGATAAATAGGCGATACCAAATCCTTGGCTAAGTCCCAAGTTAATTTTGCTTGCGTCTTGTTTTGAGCGCGATCGCTATTGGCATAACCTCGGTATAGTTGAAAGAAATTAGCAAATCCCGATACTTTTTGCCCGACCGTAGTTTGGAAACCACGGTAGTAGGGCACAATGGATTCTCCAAAACTTTTTTGATATTCTAAAGAATTAATATAGGAATCAATTTCAGCTTCATACCCATGAGAAATATAGAGATCGACATGGTAAGCAATCTCTGATTGATCGTAGGGAGCGCGACCTAGCAAATGCTTATAGTTCAGCTCGATGAAGCGCGTTTGTGAATTGGTATAGAAAAACTTTTGTCGATACAACTCTGACTGAGCGATCGCACGCACAAAATCCTGAACGGAAATGAGCCCTCGGTGCAAAAGAGATTCTGCACTAGACAGGCGATCGTGCTCAAACAGGTGCTCGTTACCTAAAATCTGGCGATAAGCAGCCCAAATCACTGCATTGACTTGCTCTTCAGTTTTTACAGGACGCAACTCAACTCTTTCGTTCTCAGTAAATGGACTAACTCCTAACCGACTTGCTTCTCCCAATGCTGCCATAATTCTGAATCTCCAATAAGAAAAGAAATTTTTTAAAACTTGTTGATTTAACGGCATAGGAAAGCATTTGCATAGCGAATCCCAAGCACTCACCACGCAAATGCTAGACGCTTTTGCAAAGTTTTACAGTTGCAAATTTTAGTATTGGTCTTATTCACAGAAAACAACATTCTTAGGTTTGCATCTACGAGATTCCCGCAATTCCAGAACAGAAGCTTTTTTGTTGACCAATACTCTAAATTTCAGACAGCTACTGGTTTATCTAAAGGTATAAAGCCAATAGCTGTCATATATTCGCTGAGATCGAGTTAGCTCAGGGAATTGATTACATAGTCAATGTAAGAATTTGCTTCAACAGCAGGATCGCCAGTCAAACCATGGTTTGCCTTGATATACTTGAGTGCTTCAATGTACCAGCTAGGAGATAGCTCAAAGGTACGATTGATTTCAGCCAAGCCACTCACCAAGTAATCATCAATGGGACCTGTGCCACCAGCAACCAATGCGTAAGTAACAATCCGCAGATAGTAGCCGATATCACGTACGCACTTTGCCTTACCAGTTTGAGTGGAGGCATAGTTAGGACCATCCAACTGAGTTGTGTAAGGGAATTTTTGATACACAGCAGCAGCAGCAGCTTCAGCTAGGCTAGATGCCTTTTTGGAGAGCGCTTTTGTAGCTTCCAAGCTTGCAGCGGCTTGGCGAAAACGACCAAAAGCAGCTTGGTATTCGGTACTGCCTAGAAAACGGCCTTGAGAATCAGCAGCGACAATAGCTTCCGTTAACGGAGTCTTAGTCATTGATTTACAGTCTCCTAAATTACTTTTACAAAGATTGGTTGAATTATTAAATAGAACGTAGCGTTGACTTAGCCAACTGCTGATGCGGCGCGATCGAAGTAAGCAGCAACTTCGGCAAGCAGAGAACTGCAATCACCACGAGTAACGCCATTTGGATCTCCAGCAATGGCAAGGGAAGCTTCTTTCAGCTTTTGAATGCCAACTGCCACAGAGGCTCCGGGAGTACCTAAAGCAAGATAGGTTTCTCTCAATCCGTTCAAGGCGCGATCGTCCAAAACGCTGGAATCCCCAGCAAAAATTGCGTAGGTGACATAGCGGAGGATGATTTCCAAATCGCGAATGCAGGCAGCAGCACGACGATTGGTATATGCATTCCCACCAGGTGCAATCAGTTGAGGTTGCTCGGCAAACAATGAACGAGTAGCATTTGCAACGATGGTTGAAGCATTGCTAGAAATTCGGTTGACAACATCAATCCGCTTGTTACCGTCTCTGACTAAATTGAGTAAGGCATCTAACTGAGAATCGCTGAGGTATTCTCCGCGAGTGTCAGCTTGGGCAACAACCTTGGAAAAGGCATCCTGCACCATTGTTTTAATCTCCTAGATTTTGATTTATAGATGTTGAATTTAATTAGATTTAGAAAAAGGCTCAAGGCAGAAAATATAGAACTCTCGTTTCACCTTTTCTGAACAGATAGCCATGTTTCAAAGTGTTTGATTTAAGCCACAGAAGTTAAATCAAGACTTTTTCTCAGCACAAACCTATAGAGAGAAAATTTATCTCCCATGATTTGAGTAGATTTTATGGCGATTCTATCTAATTATCTGGCAGGTCAAATCGTAAAACTTCCGCTACCAGACTGGGTATTTTTTATCTCTAAAACAAGAATAATAAAGTTCCGCTTTGTTCTTTTTCTAACTCTTTATGTTTATACAATGACTCAAATACATTTTTTGTTAAAAAATATTTAGAGAGTATTTTGCCTAGACATTATTAATTTCTTCTAATACTTAAAACCAATAAACCCACTTAATTATTATTACTTAAAAAATCAAATCTTCTTATCAAGAAAATCTAGGGTTATCACTTGGCAAGGATTTTTAGGGGGTCGTCGTATTATTTTTCCTCAGCAAATATCATTTACCATTCTCTACCTTAGTCTCGTTGGCTCTGATTTATTCAAGGAAATTTCTTGGGTTGCTATCAATTGTTTTTTATTTTGTAACTCTATATACATGTTTTTTGTAATATGAATTACATCGGTATATAGATTTTTTGTGATCTGAATTACAATCTCCTCCATCGGCTTTACAATTTGAAACAATTATTTCAATCTGATTCATTTTATAAAAATACCAGCTTTATTTTAAGCGCATTTAAACTAGGCTTTAATATAGCAATTAAACCTTTTTTGTGATTTGAATTACATCAATAATCGGTCTTTTGTAACTTGAATTACATGATGTGCAAATTCATGTAACTTAGATCGCAATCGCAAAAGTAGTTAAGAGAACGCCAATTCAAGGATGAAATGCAACGCCTAGAGATCTTTGCGTAAAGGGACTC
>NZ_JAZBJZ010000180.1:0-7065 GCF_036349135.1 Tumidithrix elongata BACA0141 | reverse complement strand
CTTAAACGATGAATGGCTTTTTTTCTCTATTTTCTAAAACTGTCCGAAGTATTGGCTTTAAATACAGCTTTTAAATAAGCTTCATGAAATTGAGCATGCGTTCTAAATTTTTCATTGTCATATATTCCCATCAACTCTGGATCTTTGTCTCTAACGTCGTAATAATTTCTGTATGTTAAAAAGGGTTCACATTCATCAAGAGGCGTGTTTCCAAACTGCGTCGGCACAAAATTTCGATTTCCTAGCAACCAAGTTTCAATACACCGATTCTGAATAATTAAAACCAGCTCTAATTTACTGAGATCGATATCTTTTTTCGAGCATAATGAAGTGAGTATTTCTGTTTTTAACTCATCTATCGTCTGTTCTTCTGCATCTAGACAAAATAGTAAATAATCATATTTATTGTCGTTTGAACTAAGCGAATTTATGTCTCTGATGGCATTTGGTAAATGTTCTTCAATGATTTCAGGTTGCCCACCACCTTGGAAAATAAAGTAATTGCGATCACTAATTCGATCAAATTCATCAACTCTTGTGAAATCTGGCAAAAGGTAAGTCAGCCATTTTGGATAAAGATTAAACTCAGATTTTCCCTCTACAAGAAAATATAAGTTCATGCAATTTCTTTCTCCTCATTATAGGTTTCTAACTTATTAATGAGTTGTAAATAAGCTTGGTGTTTAGATTTCCCTAAATTGAGTTCCTTGGCACTTTTAACAGTTACTACTCCTCCTTTGCGACTAACAATTTTCCAATACTCCATGGGGATATTATTAATAATGTAGGGATGATGACTAGTGAGAATAAACTGTAAATCGCGATCGCCTGAAATCAAATCTTCGGTAATCGCATCAATGCAATTAATTCCTAAACTATTTTCAAATTCATCGACAATGATCACACTGCCATTCTCTGACAAATAAAGTTCGGCAATATCAATTATGGTTTTATACATGCCTGATGATATCTCCCTCTGATCTATCCAATCATCTACACCTGTTTCTTTAATGAAGATAAATGGAAATTCGCGAATTGTGATGAAAAGTTTTTCAGTGGCTTTACTATTAAATGGCTCGATTTTAATATCTTCAACTGTAGGAAAAACTTGTAAGAACCTTTCTTTTATCTCTTCAAATAGTTTGGGTACATTCTGATAGATTAGAGCTAGCTTAACTTGTGTTTCCAATCCACTTCTTATAATGTCTTTTTCAGAAGGATATTTACTTGTAAGAATAGAAAGTGGAGCATGATAACGTAGTTTCCTTGACGGCGCAGTATCTTCACCACTATAGTTAATTTGCTGAAAGCCCTCCCATACGGGTTTAACGATATCTTCATTCTTGAAAATTTCGATTACACTCTTAAATGATGATAGCTTAGGGAGAGTATCTCCTTGAAACTTAATTTCATCGCCTTCTCTACGCACTAAGAGTTTCTCATTTATAAATAAGCTTTCAGTTAAGATTTCAGTTTCAATATTACCGAGTTCGTAAAAAAAACTCGTTTCTGATTCTTCTATCAATTTAAATTTTCCGATCCAGCGATACTCTTTGTTATCTTTTGCTGACAATATAATTTCCCACTCAACTCCGTTTAAAGATTCGCCATTTGCTACTTTTTTGAGATTTGAGATTGCATTTAAAATCTTGGTTTTACCTGCACCCGAAACACCTACAAGTAGGTTGAGGTTAGAAAACTGAACTGGTTCTAGTCGCCATCCTTTGGCGCGATCGTAATATTCAAGTTGTTTGATTTTCATGGTTATCACTCCGTTATCTGTACGATCGCGATGTGTCAGATTTCTATTTTAAGGCATTACCTCACCTAGATAAACGCTTCGCCAATTTGCAATCGGGAGCCATTGGCAAAGTCCCAGCCCGTTTGCGATCGCTTGCCTGCTGGTTGGACTTCTTTAATTAAAAGCAATCCCTCACGAGTTTGAATAGCAAAGCCAAGATTCTTTCGCAATTCCACCAAGGTTCCTAAGGGAGCCGCAGAATTCTCTTGGGGAATCACTTCTGTGGTTGTCACCTTTAACCTTTGCCCGCGATGATTGGTATAGCAGTTGGGATAAAAGCCTCGTACCTGATTGTGCAACGCGATCGCGCTTTTTTGCCAATCCAACAGCCAGTCTTCCTTCGCAATCATCGGTGCATAGGTCGATTCTGAATTGTTTTGAGGTTCAGGAGTAATCCGATCGAGTTGTCGCAGTGTTTCAATCAGCAAATTTGCACCCAGTTCGGCGAGTTTGGCACTTAAGCTCTCAGCTTGATCGGTAGGAGCGACATCAATACTGGCTTTGAGTAACATTGCACCCGTGTCGATGCCAGCATCCATTTGCATGGTGGTAATTCCAACCACAGTCTCTCCATTGGCGATCGCCCATTGAATCGGAGCCGCACCCCGATATTTTGGCAAGAGAGAACCATGTACGTTGATACAGCCCTGTTTGGGCATATCTAAAATTGCCTGAGACAAAATCTGACCGTAGGCAACCACAACAAATACATCAGCATTCAGAGCCTTTAACGCTTCTAAGGTGGCAGTGTCTTTTTTAATGCGATCGGGTGTCCATACGGTGAGATCGTGCTGGAGCGACAGTTCCTTGACAGGCGATGGACTCATCTGATTGCCGCGACCTCGACGGGTATCGGGTTGCGTCACCACACCCAAAACTTCAAACTCTGGCTCAGATAGGAGTTTTGCCAAGGTCGGCACGGCAAAGTCGGGTGTACCAAAGAAAATGATTCGCATGGGTTCGCTTAACTATTCCATCGCTTCGCGAGTTGTTTGGTTTTTAGCCCAGATTCAATTACCTCTAAGAGTCTGGTCATGCCTGTGGTGTTGATGATCTCGTAGGTCTTACCAGCCCGCTTACAGGCTTCGATCGCTCTTTCGGTGAGAGAATGGCTGGCATAGCCCGTGACAATCAAAACTAGGTCTGTATTGCTAATGTGGCTTTCTCCTTGGGTTGCTAGCTGTAAACCATCTTGCTCTGTATACCACACCAGATGAATTTCAGAATCGCGCAGGCGATTTTTTACGGCTGTTTCTAAGCGATCGTGACCGCCAAAGATCAGAACCTTGCCTGAGAGATCGGTGTAAAGGCTCGGTCTCTTTTCAGATTTACGGTGGCGGGTTGAAGGTTGAACGTCGGGGGCGCGATCTACCCGCGAACGGTTTTCTAGGGCTTTGTTATAGATAAAATTGAGCGTTTGTTCGTGGCTACCGCGCAGTTTTGCTACGGGGCCTTCTTCACTATAGGTATTAATTTGGGCGATCAAAGACTCGACGATTCCCTCTAGCGCTCCGATCGCTTTGAGATCGTTCATATAGGCACGAATGGCGATCGCGGCATCGGTAGCACTAAAAAAGTCTTGCTGGTCGGCAATCATATCCAATAAGTCAGCCTTTAGTTCTTGTCGCCATTGGGCGGTTTTTTCGGCAACTCTTTCATCAAGTAAGCGTTCTTCGTTAAGAATTAATTGGCGATCGGCAACCTGTGCCGCTAAGATGGGTGCTTCTGCTATTTCCTGCCGAATATCTGCGGCTTTTTGCGCTAATTTTTGTTTTGTGATGCTATCTGTGTGACCTTCTCGCTCAAACTCTTGCAGCATCTGTTCGACCTTTGCAAGGAGTGGCTTCAGTCTCCCTTCTATTTGGGCAACGGCTTCTTGAATTTGCCGATCGCGTTGCTCTTGTAAACGTTTTTGCTCCAGCTCGACCTTTGCCATGATGAGCAAGTCGCTAACCGAAGCTTCTAACAGATCGATTTCCGAAATATCCATACATTAACCAATAAAACAATTTTAATTTATGCAAATTTAGCCAGTGACTATCCTTACATGGTAACCAGAGTTGATTCATCAGACTCCGATCGCGAACTGCCGAAAGACAACTATTCTCCAGAATTACCCATGATTCTCGATCGCGCGATCGCCACAGATGGTGTTAAGGGACTGTCATTTATTTTTTAGCTCTTATACATATAAGTTATGGAGTTCTAAAGACATAAGTTAAAGCAGTGAAAAAAGAGATTACATCACTGTAACCTTTGAACTTGACAACTGTGCATGAGATTTTTTATAACTCCCTGTTTGAGTATTAATACTTATCGGGGTCTTGTGTGCCCATCACCCATGGATGGATGTAGGCTAAAATTCAGGTAGGTTGAGCCTTCCCGAAACAAAATGCTTGCCCCCATCCCCAACCAGTACCTATGTCCTCCTATTCCGAAATCGACCCAATCCCCTACATCGATCACACCGTTCTCGACCCCACCGCAGGCAGCGATCGCATCGACCAAGCCTGCGACGAAGCCGATCGCTATGGTTTTAAAAGCGTATGTATTTATCCTTGCTATGTGGCGCGGGCAGTAGAACGGCTGCATAAAAAAAAGCCTCGTGTTTGTACCGTGATTGGCTTTCCCTCTGGCGGGAATACTGCCGCAACAAAACTCTATGAAGCCCAAGAAGCCATGGAACTTGGCGCACAGGAACTGGATGTCGTGATTAACCTCAGTTTGCTTAAGTCAGGTCAAACCGATGCCATGCATCGTGAAATCGCCCAAATTTGCGAAGCCACTGATTTACCCGTCAAAGCAATTTTAGAAATGGGCTTACTGACAGTACCCGAGCAACAACTGGCGGCGGAGGTTTGTCTGGATGCGGGTGTCGCTTTTCTGAAAACCAGTACGGGCTGGGCTGGTGGGGCTACGGTCGAGCAGGTGCGTTTGCTGAAAGCGATCGCAGGCAATCGCGTAGGCATTAAAGCCTCTGGCGGAATTCGATCTCTGGCACAGGCGATCGCCTTGATCGAAGCAGGCGCAACACGTCTTGGCACTTCTCGTGGTGTAGACATCATTGCCGAGATGAAAGCTGGGAAAGGGAATTCCTAGAGGGTATGTTCTACGGTTTATAGGGGATCTATCGCAGGAAACCCATATTATCTAAACTTCACTTGATTTTATGCAGTAAAGCTGCAATAAAGTAAGCATAATGTCAATCAGAAACAAGATTATTTATGGCTATGCCCTTGCTTTAGGGGTGGCACTGGGAGGAACAGCCATCGGCTTGAGCGTGGGTAACTACTATCAACAACAAGCCCTGAAAAATAGTCAAGCAGCATCGAACGAGCGCAAACTGCTAAGTGCCTTGCAAGTAGATGTCTTATATAACCGACCTGCCAAGCAGCTATCTCCCTACATTCAAGATCAACAGGGCTTTCGGCGTGAGAGCCGCAAGTTACTCGATCGCATTCAAAAAATCCAAACCCTGCTGGCAACCCATAATGCCTCTGGTAAACCCTCTACCCTAGATGGACTGCAACCTTTGCTAGAGGAGTATGAAGCGATTGTTAAAGCCTTTGCTAAGGAAGCCCAGGAATTTGTCCAGCGCGTCGATCCGCTCACCGCGACCCCAGAGGGGGCAGCACAGGCAGAAAAGCAGATCGTGCAACTGGTTAAAAATAAAGATTTTGTCAAATTTATCGAATTTCCCGATCGCTTAGCCGCTTTTTATCAAATGGCCGAAAATCGTGACGTTGAAGCGGACATTGCCCTCAGGCAAGCTGAAGCCCTACGCAACCAAATCATTATCCTTAGTTTGGCATTGTCGGTCGCGATCGCGATTCTCTTAGCTTTATCGATTAGTCACGCGATCGCCAACCCGTTACAAAAACTAACAGAAGTTGCAAAACAAGTTACCCGCGAATCTAATTTTGAACTCCAAGCGAAAGTTGAAACGGCTGATGAGATTGGGACACTGGCGAATTCCTTAAATCAACTGATTCAGCGCGTGCAAAGCCTCCTGCACGAACAACAGGAATACACAGCGAACCTTGAGCAAGCCAAAGAACTTGCGGATGCTGCCAATCAAGCCAAGAGCGAATTTTTGGCAAATATGAGTCACGAACTTCGCACGCCCCTTAACGGCATTTTAGGGTATGCCCAAATCCTTTCACTGTCAAATCTCAACGATAAACAGCAACGTGGCATTAGCATCATCCATCAGTGTGGTTCTCATCTGCTGACCCTGATCAATGACATTCTCGATCTATCCAAGATCGAAGCGCGTAAGATGGAGCTTTATCCGACTTCTTGCCATCTTCTTTCTCTATTAGAGGGAATTGCTGAAATCAATCGTATAAATGCAGAGCAAAAGGGAATTGAATTTATCTATGTAGTGCCTGCCAATCTCCCATTATGGATTATTGCCGATGAACAAAGACTGCGACAAGTGCTATTAAATCTAGTAGGAAACGCGATCAAATTTACCGATAAGGGAAAGGTGGATTTTAAGGTTTCCGTACAAGAAGGGCTTGGCGATCGCATAGAGCCCACTGCCAAAATCTGCTTTCAAATTGAAGATACGGGCATAGGTGTTAGTGCCGACCAATTAGAGTTAATCTTTTTGCCCTTTGAACAAGTAGGTTCTCCACAACGACAAAAAGAAGGAACTGGGTTAGGACTGGCAATTAGTCAGAAACTTGCAAAGATGATGAAGAGCACCATTCAAGTTCGCAGTCAACTGGGTGTGGGCAGCGTGTTTGAGTTTGAGATTATCTGTCCTATTGCGACTGACTGGGCAAAGGCAAACAAGCTGACAAGTTTCGGTAAAATTCGTGGATATGGTGGCAAACGGCGCAAAATTTTAGTTGTAGACGATCGCTGGGAAAATCGTTCTGTTTTGGTCAGTATCCTAGAACCTCTAGGGTTTATCCTACTTGAAGCAAGCAATGGGGAGGAAGCTTGGCAACAAGTCCAATCCAATCATCCCGATTTGATTATTTCCGATTTAAAAATGCCCGTCATGGATGGTTGGACGTTCTTAACAAAACTACAAGAATCGGAAACGCTCAAAGACACGATTTTAATCGCTTCATCAGCCAGTGTGTTTGATACCGATCGCCAAACCAGCTTCACGGCTGGTGCAAATGATTTTTTGTCTAAGCCAGTCCAAGCCGAAGATCTCTTTTGCCTTTTAGCAAAGCATTTAGAGCTAGAGTGGCTATAGGGCATCTCTAAAAATACAAACAAGAGTAGGAAGGGATTTGAGGAAAATG
>NZ_JAZBJZ010000179.1:0-7065 GCF_036349135.1 Tumidithrix elongata BACA0141 | reverse complement strand
AAGGAAAGGCTCTGGCAGTTTAACGGTAGACATTTTTACGCCGTAGTCTACTAGAACGCTGCCTAAACTAGCCTTGCAAGGGGCAAAAATTTTTCCCAAGGAAAAGACCGATCGGTCTGTAATTTATCAAAATATATCAGATAGGAGATAATGGAATCATGACACAACTCGTAGAATCGAAACAATTGATAAACGTGGAATTGAAACTCCCCGTACAGCCCTATGACATCGACTTTGCAGGAGTTGTCAGCAATATTGTCTACATTCGCTGGCTTGAAGATCTTCGTGTTGCTTTGGTTTCAGCTTGTTTCTCTCTATCAGAGATGGTGGAACAGGATATTGCTCCTATTCTTTTAGAAACCTCCATTCAGTACAAGCAACCCGTTGTCCTGTTTGACCTTCCCATCGGTCGCATGTGGATGAGTAAGATGAAATATTTGAGATGGACAGTCAGTGCAGAGATTCTCGTCGGTGAGAAATTAGTTGCCACAGCAGAACAGATCGGTTGCTTTATCAATTTATCTAGCCGCAAACCAGTATCGATTCCCAAGGAACTCTCTCAGGCTTTTAGACTCAGGGAACCATGAACAGTGAGTGGCTCGCGATCGGAAAATTTGAGAAAATGGGTATAGATAGGTTTACGAATAGCAAAGATCGCAGTTTTCTTCGCTATTTTTCTCTACAATCAGAGTAACCTAACCTTATCTGGGTGCGATCGCCATGGCAGCAAAAGTACTTGACGGACGGTACAAATTAATCAAAAAACTGGGTGTAGGGGGATTTGGGCAAACATTTATTGCCCGCGATATGCGTCGTCCCGGCACACCGCCCTGTGTGGTTAAACAACTCAAGCCTGCTAGCGACGATCCTAACTTCATTCGAGAAGCTAGACGATTGTTTAATACAGAGGCTGAGACCCTTGAGAAGTTGGGTAAGCACGATCAAATTCCTCAACTTTTGGCATATTTTGAAGAAGATCAGCAGTTCTATTTGGTGCAAGAGTTTATCGAAGGTAAGTCTCTCCATGATGAACTCAACCCCAAAGTAACTGAAGAAGAATCTTCGGATGATAACGATCCTGAGTCGCTGATTAAGATGCTAGAAACGAGCGAACCACCCAGAAGCAAGCTACTGTCTGAGTCAGAGGTTGTTGCTATTCTCAAAGATGTCCTAGATATTTTAGCGTTCGTTCATTCCGAAGGTGTGATTCATCGAGATATTAAGCCTGATAACTTAATTCGTCGCAAAAAAGATGGAAAGATGGTTCTGATTGATTTTGGAGCGGTCAAAGCCTTACAGGAAGGAGGGGCTGTAGAAACGAGTAATGGTGAATCGCGATTTACTGTCACCATTGGCACGCCCGGATATATGCCCAACGAACAATGTGCGGGTAGACCGAACTATAGTAGCGATCTCTATGCCTTGGGAATGGTAGCGATTAAAGCCCTGACAGGTTTAAGCCCCACCGATCTGCCCACCGATCCTGCCACAGGGGAACTGGTTTGGCGCAATCAAGCGAGGGTAAACAATGGCTTGGCAATGGTGCTAACGCGGATGATTCGCTACCAGTATACGCAGAGGTATCAATCGGCAAAGGAAGTGCTGCAAGGACTGACGGCCTTTAGTATATCTGAAGATACAGTAAGCAAGACACCCACAGCGCTCGTACCTACAACAGGAAAGGCATCTAGTAGTTTAACGAACTATCAGGAAACTCCTGTACGTCCCCATGCATCAACTTCCACAAAAACCGTACCGAAAGCTAACGCGCAGTCTAATTCTGGGTCTGGATTTCTGGTTGTTGGGTTACTGGCAATGGTAGCCATTACAGGGATGTCGATCCCAATCTTTATGCGATCGCAACAAAAGCCTGCCACAGTGCCAACACCTGTTCCTACAGTGGTTGTAGAAACTACCCAAAATCCTTCACCTAGCGCCACCGATCCCTCTGGAAAACCCTCACCCGTGGCAACGCCCATAAGTAGCAGCCCCGATCCGGGTAGCCTCAGTCAAGCGTTAAATCTAGAGGTTGGGAAAGAGGCGATCGCCAATGGCACGCTCCAAGCAGCTTCGACGAACAGCTATCTCGTCAGCGTCAAAGCCGGTCAAAAGCTCAAGGCTGCATTATCGGGTGCTGGTGTTGTGATGACCGTGTTGGATGCTAGTAATGCACCATTAAGTAGTGCAGTGGGAGTGACTTCCTTTGAAGGAAGTCTACCGACAACTGGAGTTTATATGATTCAAATCAAGACAAGTCCAGATGTGAAACAAGCTAACTACATCCTCAAGGCAGCGTTGACTGAAGAGGCAACACCTCCTACAAACATTGCCCCCATTGAGGTTAAGGTCGATCCCAAGAGATGACTTTTTAGGTCAAAATGAAACAATTTTTTCCAAAATATTGCTCCATGTGATTTAGTAGAAATATTGAAGTTTGCGGAGGAACCAAATCGTGACCCACGATGTTACGCTCCCAATTTATGTAAAGCCATCGTTCTCACCACGTTGCGTGGTGTGTGAATGTGAAAATCCGACCGCGATCGCAGATATTACAGTTTTAGTATCTGCCCCAGTGCAGGGATTGGCTGAAGATGCAGTCGATCTGGCACTTGACACGCACAGCCCCAGTGGAAATCGGAATATCTCTCTTCAAGTTCCTGCCTGCCCCCGCTGCAAAAAAGGATTAAAACGCTGGCACTTTTGGAAACTCATCGTGCAATATCTTGGCCCACTCCTCGGTACGGCTCTACTCATTCTCGCTTTGATTAAAGGTTTGACCTATCTAGGCATAGGCATAGTGATCGTCGGGATTGCATCGCCAGTTATCTACGAGCTTGTTAACCCACCAGCATTTAATGCTACGGGGAGTGGCAGAAAACTCATCTATGAATTTCGATCGCAACGCTGTTCTCAAGAATTCGCACAACTGAACCAGAAAGAGGAAAACTCTGGTTCGTAATCTGGTTCGTAATATTGAATCGTTTAAAAGGAGCAGGAGAAAAGTTATGGATGTAAATCCAATGGAAATAGTTGAAGCCGAGAATGATAGCAATGCAGAGAAAGAAAAAGAAAAGAAAAAAAGTCGCTTGAATACCTATGTAGCGATCGCCGTTGCCCTTCTAGCTACTTTTATCGGTGTCTGCAAAGTTAAAGATGACAATATCGTACAGGCAATGCAGCAAGCCCAGGCAAATCGAATTGATGACTGGGGCTTATATCAAGCTCGAAATATACGTACAGAAATTGCTCAAGCAACAATTGCACAATTAGAACTTCAGGCTTTATCTCAGCCTAAAGATATTCGTCAAGCATATCAAAAGAAAATTGCTTACTATCAAGAGCTTTCCGACCGAGAGAACAAAAAGAAATTAGAAGAAAAAGCAAAGGCAGAAAATGACCAAAAGACATACGATCAGCTTAACTTCCACGACGATCAATTTGATTTAGCGGATGCTAGCCTTGCGATCGCGATCTCATTATTTGCGCTAACTTCTCTAACCCAAAAACGATGGCTTTTTGGAATCGCAATGGTTCCTACCGCATTTGGTGTACTTATGGGGCTAGCAGGTTTATTAAATTGGGGAATTCATCCCGATGCCCTCACAAATTTATTGTCAGATAGTTCTTTAACACAGCCCCCATCAACTTTGATCTCAGTTGACGATCGCACAGAGGCAACTTCTTTAAATAGAACTTTATAAATACGGTCTGTGCTCTAACTACAAAACATCGCCGACCGCAATTAGAGATAGACCTAAATACCAGCGATTGCGATGGACTTCTTCAAACTTTTGCTAAAAGTTATCGACAGAGCACAATATTTCTTTTAATCTGAGCCGTATGACTGTTAGGCTACCAAATGCTTGAATGACCTACTCAGTCTTTTTTATTTCGCTAATTTAAATTGACTTTTACAGAGGTAATCAATGAAATTTCCTTTTTATGGAATCTTGGCTTTGGTAGCTTTTGCGATCGCACAGGTCATCTATTATTTTCCTTTACTCCCCGAAACAGTAGCATCGCACTTCAACAACGCTGGTCAGGCAAATGGTGCATCTCCTAAAATCGCCTATTTTGGGCTCTATTTTCTGGTCGTCGCGATCGTGCTCGGAATCAGTCTGGGGATTCCGCGACTGCTTGATCGCCTTCCTATCTCTATCATTAACTTATCGAATAAAGAGTATTGGCTGTCTGAGGACAATCGCTTCGGTTCGATCGCCTATCTCAAGCAAAGCTTTGGATGGTTTGGTGTAATGACTCTATTACTGGTGATCGTTGCCTTTCAGCTTACTTTTCTAGCCAATCTCGATCCCGCGAAATCCTTCTCTTCCTTTTGGCTGTTCTTGAGTTTGGGTGCATATCTTATCTCAGTCGTGATTTGGATAGTAGCGCTATATAGACGCTTTCACAAGCCTCCTGCTTAGTTCTCTGTCTTTCAAACCTTCGGAGCCTATATAGTCATCCTAAATAGGGTATGAACGTTATTGGATAAAGAAAGAAGCCCCTGAAGTGTAACATTTACCTATTCTGATGGATAGTCTAGAACAGTTTATTCAAAGCAATCCTCCCTCTCGTGAACTCAAACGAGCCCTTGCCGTACAAATGATCGAGAGGGGTTACAGTTATCGAGCAATCCGAGATGTGCTGCAAGTATCCATAGGGTTTATCAGCAATAGCAATCAAAGTTATGAGGATAAAGGCGTAGCAGGACTGAAATCGAATTACTGGGGTACGCAAGGGTATCTCAAAGCCCAACAGAAGCAAGAATTATTTACTTAGTTAGACCAGAAAGAGTACTGGACAATTGAGGAACTAGTCGAGCATATCGCGGTTTTCAAGAGATTACGGACATAAGGTAGAATCAAAAAAAAGAGGAAAAATGGGAGTCGCATATTCAGAAGACCTGAGGAAATGCATCATCAAAGCACATGAAGAAGGGCAACAATCCGTAAGAGCCCTAGCACAACGCTTTCAGGTGGGCAAAAGTTTTGTAAGTCAGTTGATTCAACGCTATCAACAAACAGGGAGTTATGCAGCCAAACCTCATGGCAAAGGTGAGAAACCCCAAATCGGAGAAGAAGACTTAAATTGGCTCAAAGCAAAAGTCATCGAAAAAAATGACAGCACTCTAGAAGAATTATGTCGAATGTTAGAAAGCGAAAGAGACATACAAGTTAGTCAACCAACTATGTGCCGAGCATTGTAGAAAATAGGCTTGACCCGCAAAAAAAAACTTTTCATGCTGACGAACAAGAAAGAGAAGAAGTTCAACAATTGAGGCAAGAGTACCAGAAAAGTGATATTTTTACCTAAATATTCGCCAGATTTATCACCAATTGAACTCTTATGGTCAAAAACCAAAGAGTTTTTGCGTTCTCATAAACCTCGTACCCGATAGGAATTGGATAACGCGATCGCAGATGCACTTAACACTGTGACGAAGAAGGATATTGTAGGATGGTATTCAGATTGTGATGCCAAGACGGTTCTCCTATAATCCCGTCCTCGTTAACATGAAAACTGCGATAGGCAAAATCTCACGAACGAATTAATGACAACCCCAGAAACCGATTACGACTCCTCAAATCTATTCTCTGGAAGAAAAGAGCGTTTGCCACTCTTGCACAAAAGATGGTGGAACCGATAGATGAATCTCTTCACCATTGCTCGCTGACAGGATCAACATGAGAGGGATTTCTACCTGTAACTGCGACAATATCGGCTGAAGATTATACTGTCCTACGCTAGGTTCTGGTGTAGACAAATCCGTAAAAATAAAGCTGGAGGTATCATCAGCAGTCGAGGTTCCACCTAGCGAATTAGTTAACAATAAAGGTTTGCTGCGATCGATGTCTACCATACCTGGGAAACCGACTAAACGCAGATCGAAGCTCGTTTTGCCGTTGGGAGGAATCCGTTTAAATGCGATCGCTTGCCAGCTATTTCCATGCTGATCTTTGAGGGTTTGCCTAGATTGGTAAACCATTTGTCCAGGGGCTTCTTGGAGTTGCGTAATTCCTGCAACTGCATGGAGATTCGTAAAGGTTCCTAGACCCAGAGACACCATCGAAACAATGGTTAACAGCAATAAGAAATGAGAAAATATCTTGCTCAGAAAATATCCAATCATAAAAATTCCTCTCATGATAATTATTGAAATGCTTTAATTACCGCATCAAGTTTCACTTTAAGGCTCCCACCTAGGACAGGCATGGCTTCAAAGATTGTAATATTACCCCCTTGAATGCCACCATCGCGAATCAGGCAGCCGTTGCCAAGGAGCCGATTCCACCGCCTACCATGTAGGCTTTACGATTAGAGGCATTAGGTTCGCTAGTTCGATCGGACATATTTAAGTCTCCGCGTTCTTTACATGGGTTGGAGTGGAGTTGTAAAATTCCCGCGCCTTTGCCAGTAGCTGGTCTTCGGTCATATGTTGTTCGTTTACGACGACCGTACCAATAACGCGCTCGGCAAGTTCGTGATGGTGTTGTTTGAGTTCAGCTAGCAGATAGTCCATCGCGCTGCTGGCTCCCGTCGCACTACCAAAGATTAGGATCTTTTCTGCACCGCTCAGCGATCGCGCGATCGCATCGTAGAAGGGTTTGAGTTCGTGCTGGCGCTGACCGTTGGCATCGTCATCGACATTGTGTAGGTGTCGGTGCGAATTATCGGGGTCGTAAGGTACGATCCGCTCTGGCACGGTGCCATGCAGTTCCGTCCTGTAAATTCTTGCCTCACGATGATCGATAACGACCAGTAGGTGAGTCCCCTCAGCGATCGCTGCCTGTTCGGGTACAGCAGAGCGCTCAAGGAAGTGACGAATCTGCATCAGGTCTTGAACGTCAGAGAAATTTTTGTGGCGCGGAGGGTGAACCGTCAGGGTTTCGCCATTCCGCGCAAATTTGATACTGCCGTTGTGCTCCTCTGTGACATCGGTGAGGGCATTTAACATCGATCGCACATCGTGCCACTGAAGATTCCGAGCGATCGGGTGCTGAAAGACAGCATTGTAAGAGCGTGTTTGAGAAGTTTAGGGTAGAAAAAAAGCCCCCAAAGTTATAG
>NZ_JAZBJZ010000178.1:0-7092 GCF_036349135.1 Tumidithrix elongata BACA0141 | reverse complement strand
CTCAACGCTGATGCCTTTTCTAATGCTCTCAATCTTTTGTCCTGTACTTAGGATTTTTGGTTTAGGGATTGTGATCGTGTTTCTGGTGATGGCTGCCCAATATGAGAACTATCTCGATCCACTGATTATCATGCTGACCGTGCCCTTGGCGATTTTAGGCGCACTCTTGGCAACGAAACTGCGGGGCTTCTCTAATGATGTCTATACCCAAATCGGATTTGTGATGCTGATCGGTATGGCAAGTAAGAACGCCATTCTAATTGTGGAATTTGCCAACCAACTGCGCGAAAAAGGGCTAAGCATCAGTAAGGCGGTCGTAGCAGCCAGTGCCGCCCGTTTGCGACCGATCTCGATGACGGCTTTGGCGACAATTATTGGGGCTTTTCCCCTCGCGATCGCCACAGGGGCAGGAGCAGCTTCGCGCCAGTCTCTGGGTACTGTGATCATTGGCGGTATGATTGTAGCGACCGTCCTGAGTCTGTTTGTCGTGCCCGTGTTGTACATCACGATTAAAACCATTGAAGATCGGGTCAGACGTGGCTTGTATAAGCCCAAACCCGCTCTGGCAGGGGCAGGCGTGGATGGCAATGCTGATAGTCATTCGGGTGCTAGCTCGGAAGGTAGCATGAATGGAGAAGTGCATTCTGAATCCCAAGAGAATGGTGGCGGTAATCGCGATCTGCATGGCAAACCCAAGCAAGAAGGGGAAGAACAAAAGCCTTCCAATAAAGAGTAAGTATGCTGAGAAATAGCGTGGATCGAGCTATGCCGATCGCAAATCAGAAACAAGGCAAGATGGGAAAGGGGGCTGAGATCGCGCTTTCTTCTCTAGTTGTTTACCTTTCTCCTTTTGCCTTTAGTCTTTTTCCCGCTATCTCAGCTACGGTGTCCCCCACCCCAATTCAACCAGCATCGCCAGCTAAATCCCCAGCACAAACGCTATTTGACCGAGGAGCAGAACAGTATAAAGCCAACCAGTTTGAAGCCGCGATTCAGACATGGCAAAAAGTCCTCCAACTTTACCAACAGCAAAACGATGCTAAAGGCGAACTCTCGGTTTTAGAGGCGATCGGATTAGCCTATCGATCGCTAGGGAACTCTAAACAAGCGATCGTCTATTACCAAAAGCAATTGGTCATAGCTCGCAAACTTGGCGATCGCTCTGCCGAAGCAAATTCCCTCGGAAATCTAGGGAATAGCTATCGTTCCTTGGGGGACTATGGCAAAGCGATCGAATCGCATCAGCAGGGATTACGGGTAAGACAAGAAATTAAAGATCGGGCTGGAGAAGGAATCGTTCTATCTAGTTTGGGGACTATCTATTTCAATTTAGGGAACTACAATAAGGCAACGGAATATCTGGAACAGAGTTTGCAAATCGCTAAGGATGTTGGCAATAAAATTGGCGTTGTGCTGACGCTTACAACCTTAGGTGCGATTTCCAGCGCTCAAGAGGACTACAAGCAGGCGATCGAATACTACGAACAAAGCCAAATCGAAGCCCAGAAAATAGGCTTTTTTGAAGCAGAAGGAAATGCTTTAAATAACTTGGGTGGGATCTATCATATCAAGGGTGACTTCCAAAAAGCGATTGATTATTATCAAAAAGCCTTGGCGATCGCGCAAAAAAAGCAAAACCTTCGCTTAGAAGCTGCTGCCAATGGTGGGATTGGACTTGGCCATGTCAGTCTCAAAGAATATGCTAAGGCATTGAAGTTTCAAGAAAAAAGCTGGCAAATTGCCCATCAAATCGGCGATCGCCAATTGGAGGCATCGACATTAAATAATTGGGGCTATAGTCTTTGGAATCTCAAAAAATATAAGGAAGCCGAACAGAAATTTCGAGCCTCTCTAGAAATTTTAGAATCTCTGCGCGACAATTTAGGCGATAGTGACAAGGTTTCAATTTTTGACACCCAGATTCATGCCTATAACCTCTTGCAACAGATTCTCGTCGCTCAAAATCAAAACGAAGAGGCATTAGAAATAGCCGAACGCGGTCGATCGCGTGCCTTTGCCGAACTTTTGTCGCGCCGTATCGCTAGCAAAGACCCAACAAAAGCCCAAGCCCAAAATCAACTGCCAGCGATTAAATCGCCTACGATCGCGCAAATCAAAGCGATCGCTAAAGCCCAAAATGCGACCCTCGTAGAATATGCTCTCATGCCTGATGATAGCTATCTCGTACAGGGGAAACTCAAGGGAACTTACCACAAACTATTTATTTGGGTGGTTAAACCCTCTGGTGAGGTGGCTTTTAAACAGGTGGATCTAACCACGTTAGAGGATTCTCTCGTAGATACGATTAGCGATCTGCGTGGGGCGATTACTTCTAGGAATGGAGAACCGATTTCTAGTAAGAACCCAGTACGTAAAGCCTATCCTTGGTTGCGTACCCTCGATACACTGTTGATTCAACCGATCGCGGAGCTACTGCCCACAGATCCCTCGGCAAGGATTATTTTCATCCCTCAAGGGGAGCTGTTTCTGATTCCATTTCCTGCGCTTTTAGATGCTTCGGGCAAACATCTGATTGAGAAGCACACGATTCTTACGGCTCCAGCAATTCAAGTTCTCGACCTCACCCGTCAAGTTAGACAACAGGTAAGATTGGCAAATCTGCAAGATATTCTCATTGTTGGCAATCCGACCATGCCTAGTATCGGTATCCCTCCAATACAACTTCCCAATTTACCGGGTGCGGGAACCGAAGCCAAGGCGATCGCGACTTTGTTTGACACTTCTTTTTTGACGGGCGATCGCGCAACGAAAGCTGAGGTGGTAAAACGCATGCTCTCAGCCAGGATCGTGCATTTGGCAACCCACGGATTGCTCGATGAATTTAAGGGATCTGCGGATATTCCTGGGGCGATCGCCTTGGCTCCCGACCAAAGCGATCGGGGACTACTCACCTCTAGCGATATTTTACAACTGCGCTTGAATGTGGAATTAGTGGTGCTGAGTGCCTGTAATACGGGACGGGGATTGGTTACGGGGGACGGGGTGATTGGCTTGTCGCGTTCTCTAATTACCGCAGGGGTTCCGAGTGTGGTGGTGTCGCTATGGTCAATTCCTGATGCTCCGACAGCAACGTTAATGACTGAGTTTTATCAGACCTTAAAGAGCAAGCCCGATAAGGCTCAAGCGTTGCGTCAAGCCATGTTGGCAACGAAAGCGAAGTTCCCCGATCCTGTTAACTGGGCTGCGTTTACCCTAATCGGCGAGGCTGAATGAGTCGTAAGTCCATGCCCAACTCCATTGCTAAATTCCGCACAAACACCTCAAACATCGCTCGTGCAAACTCATGAATCTCTAAGGGCATCATTACCTCTAACTTGTCGCGATCGAAGGTCAGCCGTGCCGATCGCCTTTTACCTAATGCTCCAGCGATCGCTTGATAAGCCTGCCAACTAGGACAAAAGAGCGTTACTCGTTTTTCCCCAATTGCGGCTTGGACTGGCTCTTGGATTAATGCGGTAATCACTAGGTTATGTTCTCCAACGCGATCGGACTCTTAATACAAATAAAGGCGCTATCATCGCTCGATCCATCATAAGCTCAAAAACATATGGCTTTATTTCTTGTAACCAATTCGTTAAATTCCTGCTTTTGCAAAAAACTGTTCTGCGGTTACTGCTAAATCTGGAAATAACTCATCGCTCAAGATCGAATCGCTGCCTCTATAGGTCTCAGGAGGGCGATCGGGAAAGAAGATTGTAAAAGTTCTTTGGCTCGAATCGATAACCCATACTCGCAATACCCCTGCATTCAAATAATCCCCAGCCTTCGCTACAAATTCGCGAAATGTCTGTCCCTCTGACATAATCTCGATGACCAACTCAGGTGGTACAGGACAAAGCTCATTACCTACATCATTCGGTAAACGTTCTATCGAAATATAGGTCAAATCGGGAACGGGACACCAATCCTGTTCGTTGCATTTCATTCTTGAATTGGCGAGCCTTTGCTTTTGCCATAATGTAGGGATATCCCTGCCCAATATTTAAGAAGTTCCGATCGCATAGCAATGTTTAAAGAACTTGCGATCCTTAAATTTGGGCATCATGGGATTAAGTGGGGAATGACAACTCCTATGTAGATACGAACTACAATCCATTCCCAATCAGAACGAAAGCAGACCAGTAATAGGGATGATTAAAATTAATCTCTCCTTGCTTTATCGATTTACGAATCATGCTTAGCTGTGCCTCTCTGAGCGAAGCTGACGTGCTGGTATTTCCCTTTTGCAAATTGCCGTACAGCGCTTCCATTAACAACTGCGTGCCGCCATCGGATACTGTCCAGAGAGAAGCGATCGAAGCCTTTGCCCCCGCACGCTGCACCTGATAGCCAAAACCGAGGATTTCAGCACCATTGCCTAAACTGCCTACGCCCGTCTCGCAGGCACTGAGAACGACTAGATCGGTATCTTTGAGCTGCCAGTTATTAATCTCGGCGAGGGTGACTTTGCTGCCATCGCCAAACAACACGTAGGAATCTAACGGACTGCTAGATTTAAATTCGGCATGGGTGGCGAAGTGAACGATCGCGTTGCCAGAAACTTTATCTTTACTGGCTTGGGCTGTGAAAGCTTGCTCGACGAGTTTAGTCGTATTTGGGAATGAAGTTTGAATATTTTCGACTTCGGGGATGGTAGCAGGCAAACCGTTTGCTCCAAATCGTCTTTCTCCATTTTTTCCGCCAAATGCACCTGCAAAGATGCGAATGTTGGATTGAGGTTTGCTATCTGAATCGAAGAGGCTATAGGCAATCAGGTTGTCGATGCGATATTTCTCTACCAACCACTGTTTGCCATCGTACAAAGCAGCAAGGGGAATGTAGCGCAAGATGCCATCGGGTGCATAGAGAATGGTGGTAGCGTTTGCTTGTTTGAGATCCGCTTCGATGGGTTTAATGAGAATGTTGTAAAGCTTTGGGCTAGAGTTTTTGATATCTAGGGAAGTATAGTCTCGCAAGTCAGAACGCACATCTGTAACGAGTTTCTCTAGATCGGCTTTTTTGATGGGAACGGTGCGATTGATGGGGAAGGTATTGGCAGAGAAGACGATCAGTTCTAATCGGTTGTCGAGAATTAAGGGATAGAGTAGGACAGCTCCTTTGGGTAGTTTTTGTAGGTAGTCAGGGACTTTGTTGATTTCCGATTCTGGTAATAGCTGGATCTGTCTGGCAAGTTGGCGGTTGAGTTCGGGGATTTGCTCAAAGCTCATCGCTGATAGCTGACTGCTCATCGCTTTCTCGGGCGCTAAAAGTTCGACGCCCTTTGCCGCACGATCGCTACCTTTGATGTTTTTGAGATAGTCTTCGAGTTCTTGGATTTTGAGCAAGTCAACAACCTGTAATGCTTCGGTGACTCGCCCTTGTTTGAGTAGAAGATCGATGAGACGGCGATAGCTACCAGAAATAGTTTCTAAATAGGATTCTTGTATATCTGTATCGAGGTTGCGAATGTCTTTGCGGATAGATTCTCGCACTTTGACGGATTGCTTGTAGTAAAGAATGGCAAGATTAGGTTGTTTTTTGATTGCCAGTGCAAATCCGATATTGCTGAGGGTTCGCCCTTCGCCTTCCCTGTCTTCGATCTCCCTCGCGATCGCTAAATCTTGCAGAAGGTACTCGATCGCTTTGTCGTACTTGCCGAGGGAACCGTAAGCAACTCCCAGACTTCCCAGCGCTTCGCCTTCACCCCCTCTGTTTTTGATTTCCCGCGCGATTGCTAAGTTCTGTTCTAGGTAATCGATTGCTTTGTCGTATTTGCCGAGGGAACCGTAATCGGCACCCAGATTTCCTAGCGCTAAGCTTTCACCCCTTCTGTCTTTAATTTCCCTCGCGATTACTAATCTTTGCTCTTGGTACTCGATCGCTTTGTCGTACTTGCCGAGGTTTCGGTAAGTAACTCCCAGATTTCCCAGCGCTAAGCTTTCACCCCTTCTGTCTTTAATTTCCCTCGCGATCGCTAAGCTTTGTTCTAGGTACTCGATCGCTTTGTCGTATTTGCCGAGGGATCTGTAAGCGTTTCCCAGATTTCCTAGCGCTGAGCTTTCGCCCCTTCTGTCTTTGATTTCCCTCGCGATCGCTAAGCTTTGTTCTAGGTACTCGATCGCTTTGTCGTACTTGCCGAGGGAACCGTAATCGGCACCCAGATTTCCCAACGCTGAGCTTTCACCCCTTCTGTCTTTGATTTCCCTCGCGATCGCTAATCTTTGTTCTTGGTACTCGATCGCTTTGTCGTACTTACCGAGGTTTCGGTAAGCAACTCCCAGATTTCCCAACGCTAGGCTTTCACCCCCTCTGTCTTTAATTTCCCGCACGATCGCTAAGCTTTGTTCTTGGTACTCGATCGCTTTGTCGTATTTGCCGAGGGATCTGTAAGCGTTTCCCAGATTTCCTAGCGCTGAGCTTTCGCCCCTTCTGTCTTTGATTTCCCTCGCGATCGCTAAGCTTTGTTCTAGGTACTCGATCGCTTTGTCGTACTTGCCGAGGGAACCGTAATCGGCACCCAGATTTCCCAACGCTGAGCTTTCACCCCTTCTGTCTTTGATTTCCCTCGCGATCGCTAATCTTTGTTCTTGGTACTCGATCGCTTTGTCGTACTTACCGAGGTTTCGGTAAGCAACTCCCAGATTTCCCAACGCTAGGCTTTCACCCCCTCTGTCTTTAATTTCCCGCACGATCGCTAAGCTTTGTTCTTGGTACTCGATCGCTTTGTCGTATTTGCCGAGGGAACCGTAAGCAACTCCCAAATTTCCGAGCGCTAAACCCTCTCCTTGACGGTTGCCGATCTCTCGGTATATCTGCAATGCTTGCTGAAAAGACTGCAATGCTTGCTCGCACTGCCCAGTTTGACATTGTTGAATTCCTTGTTTTCTCAGTCGCTCTGCCTCAGCCTTGCGCTCTTGTATCGTTTGGGCAGAAGCAGTCTCTAGAGGATAGAGGGTAGAGACCTGGCAGAAGGAGAGAGAAAGCGCGATCGCAGTAACACCAAATTTCAGGCAAGAGCGCATCGCACGATTCTCCTAGAGGGCATCTCTAAAAATACAAACAAGAGTAGGAAGGGATTTGAGGAAAATGAGG
>NZ_JAZBJZ010000177.1:0-7223 GCF_036349135.1 Tumidithrix elongata BACA0141 | reverse complement strand
TAATGCTGAAGAGACTTGCAGCCACTTCTTAAGATCTCAAATGGGTTCTATAGAAGGTTTAGGGTCGATGAATAGGCGACAACCTAAACCTTCAAAAAAAGCAATTCCCCATCCATCCTTATGTTCGTCTGTTTTTCCCCCTCTCGCACAAAAGCCTTCAAAGGAGAAACAAATATCCGTGGGGACATTACAATTCATTCCTAACAGTTGGCACATATTGTTTGCAATTGCTTAGAAGCTACAACATGAAAAACATATCAGTATTTTTGTTCGCCAGTAGTAGTTTGCCTATCTTATTCTTCTTTAAGAAAACAAAATTATAGGGGTTTTTATTAACTTTTACCTAACCATGCACGCATTTTTCCCACATTCATCAAACCATAGGGATCGACGGTTTGTTTAAATGCAAGCTGGTTGCGATCGATCGCCTTCATGCCGCCATCTTCCAAAATGTAAGTATGAGGATTGGCAATTAGCACGCCATGGGACTCATGATATTGAATGATTTCCTGTATGCGTTCCGCTGTGGTGAAGCGAACAATCTGAATTGCCGCAGGGATAACCACTCCATTCATGCGAATAAACTCCAAATGCATCATGACTTCGTCTTTAAAGCGATCGCACATTTCCCGAACGAGTTGCAAGTTGGGATCGGCGGGAAAAAGGCTTTGTAGATAGGTAAGCGTAGGATCGACAGTACGGGCATGGAGTGTGGAGTGATTCCAAGCAAACTCGACTAAACTGATGCCTTTGCTGGCTTCTTGCGCAGATTTCTTATAGGCAATGGAACCACCAAATTCTCGAACGAGTTCTCTAAAGGGTTCAATATCGGTTTCAGCTACGAGGACTAAGGCACTGTGAACGCGATCGGGAATATAATTTCGCAATGCTGTAAAGTAAGAAGGAATAGGATCGGCAAGAATGCAGATCATTTTTTTGATGATGCCATCACAGTTTCCCAAAGCTTGCCCAAATTGAGCGGCTGTCATAAAGTCCGAGAAATTGACTACAAATTCCGCCCAAGCATAGGCAGGAGCAAGTGGAAGTTCTAGTTCGGTAATGATGCCATTCACGCCATAGGCATGATTGACCTTCTTCACATCATCGCCGCGCAGTTCGATTACTCTGGGACAATCCTCCAACGTCACAACCCTCACAGCCCTGAGGTTGCCGCGATCGCGTAATTGCCCATAGAGAATCGAACCAATGCCTCCACTCCCGCCTGCAATAAAACCACCTACCGTAGCACTTCTAAACGTCGAGGGAATCATGCGCGATTCCCAACCGATTTCTTGGGCTTGTTTATCTAAAGCGGCTAACTTCACTCCAGGCTCCACGCAGGCTGCACCGGGCTTAATCCATTTAATCGTTTGCATGCGTGTCATATCGAGAATCAAGCCACCTTGAAGCGGAACTGCTTGCCCATAATTGCCCGTACCACTACCTCGCACAGTCAAAGGAACCCTATGATTTACGCAGACCTGAGCAACACGAATCACCTCAGCTTCATTTGTAGGGCGTGCCACAATATCGCCGACCTTGCCAGTTAGTAAAGGTTCTAAAATTGGACTGAAGCGAAAATAGTCCTCTGACAACTTCGCCACTTGCGTCGGAGCAGTAATGGTTTCAATTCCTTCTAGATCGGCGAAAAATGCTTTTCCCAGCATTGATTTAATTCCTTAATAATTGGCAAGGTTAGTTATTTTCATCAGGTGGGTAAGCGATGAGATTCGGGAATCCAACGATTTCGGAGATCGCAGTCAAATTCTCACCCCAAAGTTACAAATCGAAATAAAACCCTTAATTTCTCACTAGTCTTCCTAGTCTTCGCGATCGCTTTCTTTAATTTCTAAATTCAAGTAAGAAAAACTTTCAGCAAAGCAAAATTATCATGAGAGATAAGGTTGAAATAATTCAAAATGAGATCCAAAGCTTACAAGTAATGATTATGTTACGCTAGCAGATTTATCGTAGGGTTGGTTTGCTTGTGAGTGCGATCGCGCTTACAGCCACAGTCATAGGGTGACGGGATGCAACGTTTTACAACAGAAACCCAATCTACACAACCAGCTCCCCAAGCAAAATTAATGAGATATTGATAGTGCTTGCTACATGAAAAAATCTTAAAAAATCAGAAAGTCTTGCATAATACTTTCTGAATAGGGTAAAAGATGCTAAAAGTAAGCATGGTGTAAGTAGAGTGCCTGCAAATAAAAAGATGACTTCAAGTAGAGCCAGAGTCTCAGAGCAGTATAAATATGCGGAGCGACCTTCCCAGCGCAACACCCGTCGGTCTCCTGCGCCTCAAAGAAACGTAAAAAATTTACCTCGCCGCGCTTCAGTTCCCTTGCCAGGGTGGTTACAGTTTTTAATCGCGATCCAAAAGATTTCGATTACCTCTACCGTATTGTTGACAGTCAGTGTTTTTGGCATTTATGCATGGACTGTCTATGCTCAAGAGTCATGGAATAACCAGCATAAAAAACTGGAGCAATTACAACGACAAGAGCGCCAGTTAACTGCTGCCGAAGCATTCATCGGGAATGACTTGGTCAAAAAATTTCAAACCCAGCCTGGTGAATTAGTACGAGAAAGTCCCGAACGTTCAATATTTCTTGAAAGTGCCCCCACAAGACCTAACCGTGCCCCTATCCCTACTTCGGTGGATACAGATAATACCAAAACTCCTGCCCCAGTTGGATATTAAGTCGGACATTTAAGGTCAATTCGATATTAAGCTAGTAAGTTAGCTGTTATCGTTTCAACTATTAACCAATTGAATTAATTACGATGAGCCATCAGCAACAGTTGATGGCTCATCGTTTTGAGAACAGTCTAACTTTTTAATTTTTTTAAGAGTGGTTTAAATTTTATGGCGATCGCATGGGTATTTCCAGGGCAGGGCTCACAGGCTGTAGGCATGGGGCTAGACCTCCTCGAAGTCGGACAAGAGAAACTAGCACAGGCCGAGCAGATTTTAGGATGGTCGGTTTTAGAGAAGTGTCAAGGGGAGATCGCTGAGCTTTCTAAGACAGAATATACCCAGCCCTGTTTGTATGTGGTCTCTGCGATTTTGCTCGATATTCTCAAAGCCAAGGGCAAAGCACCCGATCTTGTTGCGGGGCATAGTTTAGGAGAATATACTGCCCTCTATTGTGCAGGGGTACTGGACTACGTTACGGGCTTAGAATTGGTCAAAGCGCGATCGCTGTTGATGGCAGAGGTGAGTGGTGGCGCAATGCGAGTCTTGATGGGCTTCGATCGCAGCAAGTTAGAAGCAATCATGGCGGAGACCGATGAGGTGGTGCTTGCCAATGACAATAGTGCCGATCAAGTCGTGCTTTCAGGAGTTCCAGAGGCAATTCAAACTGTATGCGATCGCCTCAAACCCAAACGCGCACTTCCTCTGGCTGTGAGTGGGGCATTCCACTCCCCCATGATGGCAGGTGCTGCCGATCAGTTTGCCGAGCTACTCTCACAGGTCAAATGGCAAGATGCTCAAGTACCTGTGTTGTCCAATGTTGAGCCCAATGATGCCACAACCTCAGGGCAGATTTTACGCGATCGGCTCAAACAACAAATGACCTCACCCGTAAGGTGGCGCGAAATCTGCCAGTATCTCTCAACGGAAGGCTACACGCAAGCTGTAGAAGTTGGAGCAGGGAAAGTACTCACAGGTTTAATTAAGCGTGCTGCCCCAGGAGTACAACTGGTTAATATCAGTACACTTGAACAAGCCAACGCATTTTGAGACATTTAAAAAGCCAAGCACTTAAGTGCTTGGCTCACAGCAAAAGTTCGCTAAAGTGGACTAAACGGCTTTGGGGCGTTGCACGACAACTTGATCGATCAGACCATAGGCTTGTGCTTCAACAGCAGACATAAAAAAGTCTCTATCTGTATCCGTACCAATGCGCTCCAAGTCTTGACCTGTATGGTATGCCAACAGTTCGTTGAGACGAGTCTTGTGATAGAGAATTTCTTTGGCTTGAATCTCAATATCGGTCGCTTGCCCCTGAGCGCCCCCTAATGGCTGGTGAATCATGATACGGGTGTGAGGCAATGATAGACGCTTACCTTTTGTACCACCCGCCAATAGAAATGCACCCATACTTGCCGCCAATCCTACACAGATAGTAGATATATCGGGGCGAATATGCTGCATCGTATCGTAGATTGCCATTCCCGCTGTGACCGAGCCACCTGGGGAGTTGATGTAGACAAAGATATCTTTTTCAGGATCTTCTGCTTCCAGAAACAGCAACTGGGCTACTACGAGGTTAGAAACTGTATCATCAATGGGCTGACCCAAAAAAATGATCCGCTCCCGCAGAAGACGCGAGAAAATGTCGAAAGCGCGTTCACCACGACCAGACTGTTCAATGACGGTTGGGATCATATTTGTTTAGCTTAATTCATCTGTTTTTATTTTACTTCGGCGTGTTGGATTGTGACGGGATTGCATGTCAGAATTAAACCTAGGAAATAGATTTATATGCCACGCTTTCAAAGTCGCTTATTTAATTGGATCGATCAATCTTTGCCTGTGCAGCTAGGGCGCAGTGTGAGGACTTTAATTGAAAATTTATTAAATGAAAGGATCGGTAATCCACCCATTCAAGGGCGATCGCCTGCTGCCAAAGCCCTACCCTTCCAACTCGGCAAGCAGATTGGCAAACAAATTGCCAGAGTGGTTTTATATCCTGTTTATATTTTGGGCACTGTTTTAAAGCGTAAGTACCCCCAGTTAAACCCTCAGGCAAATTCACAATCAAACCCTCGATTAAATCCTCAAACTGAGCCGCGATCGCCCCGTCAATTCACGAAACAAAGTGATTTTCCCACCGATTCACAATCCCCATCGCCAGTTGGATCGCAGGAAACAGATAACTCTAACCAATCCAAGCCTCAGCAAGCCCTACCCAGTAAGAAGGTTTCGCCTTTATTGCGCCCCTTCCAAAGCTTATTTCTGTGGCTCTCTCCACCCGCAAGCCTTGAAAAACTTTCCGAAATGGTTGAGAAACTTGAGTCTCAGGAGAAATCGGAACCCTCCCGACCAAAAGCTTTACGCGGTAAAAGAACTCCACTTTTATTACGTCCCTTCCAAAAGCTAGCGCTCTGGTTTTCTTCGCCTAGCGATCTTCAAGCTAGCGACAAATCTGCGGAACAGTCTGATTTTATCGAAGGCGAAATACTAGAAGAATTCCAGCCAAGATATTTACCCGAGCGCAAGATCCCTTTTTTATTACGACCTTTTGTAAAGATAGTTCTATGGGTAGATCGGACTGGGCTATTCAACAAGAACTCTTCTAAAAATTCCGTTCCAAATTCCGCCCAAAATTCCGAGTCCCCGCAGGATGCTACCAATACAGCAGAAACTAGTTTTCGGAATGATGCTAGCAGTTCCCAATCGAGCAAAGATGCTTTCAATAAAAACGATACTGCGAATAGACAATTTCTAGAAATTTGGAAACAAACGTTTGCGGCGACGAATTTCCAAACCGATGCGGATGGAAACCTCACAAGCAATCAAGCATTGGGCAAAAACGAACGCCTAGAGAGAATCAGAGATCTAATTCGAGCCGCGATCGCTTACTTTTTTAGCAAAAAAGTGAATCCCTTAGAACCTGACCCATCTTCAGCAAATCTCCAAACCAGCCCCGAAGAGGCTTGGTTAACCATGGCAGATTTATTTGGCGATGAAGGTGGCCCTTGGCCCGTGCCAACGGAGTATGAGTCAATGGCTTTGGCTAGACCCTCTGATTTATTTGCAGTCGATCCTAATAACAGCGTGCTGACTGAAACCCCAAACGAATTAGATAAAGATTTAGTTCAGACTTCCAAGCCTAGTAAGGGAGATTTAGTTCAGGCTTCTGATTTTAGCGAGGAGGATGGAGATTTAGTTCAAGTAGACACTAGCAAGGGGGAAATCGTCCTCGACGATCCTAACTATTTGCCCGATTGGTCTGAATATTTAGAAGAACCCACCCCACCTTTGCGTGCTTGGATCGAGACCCATGCCACCTTTCTGGGGTATGCCTATAGTCCGGTTATGGAAATTGTGCATTGGCTCGATCGCCTCGTTGCCCGCATAGAGCGATCGCTAATTTGGGTATGGCAAAAGATTACCCGCTTTCCACGATGGTTGGGGCAGCGATTGAAGCGAAGAAAGAAAAAAGATCGATAACTCGGATTTTGCCTAATTTTTTAATCGCAATTTTTTGCAAGCTATTCTCTAAAAGCGGTTCTCTGAAGCAATACTGAGAAATGCTGCGATTGAGATCCCATCAGTCTCGGCACCTATTTTAGCTAGTCGCCCAAAATGCAAATAAGCAAAAGATGGCATCATAGCCGTTTTTGTGCAATGATACAAGCAGTTTGAAATAAGAAAGCCCACTGCTCCCAGTGGGTTAAGCATTTTTGTGTTGAGTGCAGCTATCTTAATCCATTTTCACAATTTGGATGTTAAGTTTTGTTGCGAATTATATAGGGTGAAGGATCAATGAATGTTTGACTCAAATGGGCTCGAACAAACCAAGAAGCTTCACCCTATTCAATTATGGGAATATCCTAGAAAATTTTTACGATATGCCGTTGGTGGCAGTCTCCTTACGGTTGCCCTAAATTCCACAGGTTAGCCCAAAATCCCCTGGCAGCTAACGACCTTTTTGGGCTTGAAGTTTGCAAAGCTCTAGATAGCGATGCAAGTATTCTGTGGTTAAGCCATGTAAAAACAAGTCACGGGCAGCATGAAAGGGACTGTTGGGAATTAAAGGATGTCGATTAACAATGATGTGATTCCATTTGTAGTCATCGGTAATCTCGCTGACATAGCAACCGAAATTTTCATCAAATTGTAGCGAAATTACAGCACGGGCAAATTCGTCGCTGGTCAAACAGAGAGAATAAATCACCTTAAATAGCTCGATCGCTGACTCTAGGTCGAGAACCCTCAACCATCGCCGCTGGCAAAAGTCAACTTCTACCTGCACGGGCTGGATGCTGCCATAGCAAATCCCGCGATCGCGAACTTGCTGTAACCAGTTAGGGTTTTGCTCTTGGGCTTGGTGATAGTCAAAGACAAAGTTGTAGAGAATTAGATCGTGTTCTAGAAAGGCATTTTCAGCCAAATCGTCAACCTTACGCGGATAGAGGCTGGATTTTTCGATATTAGAGAGTGTTTGAGAAGTTAAGCAAGACGTTTTAGGAGGATTTGAATCATC
>NZ_JAZBJZ010000176.1:0-7429 GCF_036349135.1 Tumidithrix elongata BACA0141 | reverse complement strand
AGGAATGTAGGGTCTTTATTCACCATTATAAAAGATGTCAAATCGGTTCTATAAAGTCCGCGACCGCACTCTAGTTCGTGGCAGGGCGTATCGTCTGCTTGCTCGTGCGAGCATTCTTGCGATTTATGTAGTGCGCCTTGATCGGTAATGACCCACCAGTACTGATGCCCCGCGATCGAAAAATGAATGGTCACCTGTCGGCTCGGATCGAGTTGATTTCCATGCTTAGCTGCATTCACCAATGCTTCTTGTAAGCCTAAGCGTAGCTCTGGCTGCCAGAGAGGAGGAACCTCTGTCAGTAGTAAATCAAGCACAGGAACGAGGTATAACGTCGAAGCAAAACTAAGCGTGCTCCATTTGCGTCCAACAGGACGGAGGGGTGTTACAACCACGTGCTTTCAACTCCTAAGCGGATGCATATTTACACTACTCTTATATTCTACCTAAAGAAATAGAAGATTTTTGTTAATTTGACACAATGCCAAATTTGAGCGATTATACATAAACTATATTTTTAGTAAGGGGCTATAGCGCAGTTGGTAGCGCATCTCAATGGCATTGAGAGGGCCAGCGGTTCGAATCCGCTTAGCTCCATTAAATAATTCATTAAATACCCTGTGGCAGTTCAGCAGGTAGTTCTTTGATCAGCACAAATGGATGAATAATTAAGCTGGTAAATTCTTTGTCGCGTTCTTGCTTCCAGCGATCGATATGTGCCTCTGTGGGTGCGTAGAGCCAGCTATCATCAAGCCACTGCTTCACCAACTTGCTGTTATCTTCGGCAACAGCCACACCTGCTTCAACTAGATCTAATTGGGGGGATACGATTACCACGCGCCCTTTTAACGCATGGACTTCTAACCAATCCCACTTGGCAGTATCTACCATTTCCTGTAACTGTTTTTGTAAGTCACTCACTAAAATTCTTCCTCATCCTCTTCAATGTTGTCTTGCCCCTGTAGTTGAGATTTAATCTCTAAATACTTGGCTTTGACGGTTTGAATATCTTGCCACATCAGCCATTTAGGACTGCCTTTTTCGCGACTGGCATTGCGGAGTAAATAGGCTGGATGCAGGATGGGCATGATTAACCTGCCTTCCCACTCACCCCATTCGCCCCGAATTTTGGTGATGCCGCGTTTGTCCCCCGTTACGGCTTTTACAGCGGTAGCACCTGTCAGTAAGATAATCTTAGGATCGATTAAACGAATTTGTTCCAGTAAATAGGGCTTACAGGCAGCCATTTCGATATCTTCAGGGACTCGATTGTTTGGGGGGCGGCACTTCACCACATTGCAAATATAGACATCCTTTTCGGGGTCGAGGTCTACGGACTGCAAGATTTTGTCTAAAAGCTGCCCAGCTTTGCCCACAAAGGGTAAGCCCGTTTCATCTTCGTTTTGACCGGGACCTTCGCCAATAATGGCAATCAAGGCTTGCCGATTGCCGCGCTCTACGACGACATTGGTGCGGGTTGCGGCGAGGGGGCATTTTTGACAGGCGATCGCATCAGCTTTTAAGGCATCAAGATCGGCATAGGTAACCCCCACGGGTACGGGTGGTGCAGGTTTGGCTGCTTTAGATGACTGTTTAGCGGTTTGTTTGGCTTTGGGAGATGGATCTAGGTCAAACAGGCTAATTTGTTCGGCATCAGTCATATATCTAAAAGTTGTGTGGGTTACTGATGGGGCTATTTCTATAATCTTACTATTAGCGCTTCAAGAACGTTTATTTTCTTGCGTTTTGGATTTTACCTTTAGATGCGATCGCTTCTCACTCTCAGATACATCAAAACCTTTAAACTTTTCTACAGAAATTTTTAACTTAATATCAAGATTATTTTATGATTTTCTCATAACTTAAAGGATTGCCATATACCCGATTGTCTTGGGGCGCAACCAAGATCGAGCAACCACCGTTAATAGCCACTGTTAATAGCCACTGTTAACAACCATTAGTTAAGAGGATATAACTATGATGAAACGATACAAGCCCAGTAACATTGCCCCCAATGACGGGAAAAAGTTGCTTGCCATTTCCTCTGTAGCTACAGGAGTCGTCATTGGCGGTGTTGTGGCTTTTATCTCTCAGTTTTTCTACTTTATCGTGCTTTTCCCTTTAGTGATGGGAGGAGCGAGTGGTGCTGCGATCGCATGGGCAGTTCACAAAGGCAAAGTTCGCAATCCTCTCGTGGCGATGTCATTTGCTGCACTCAGTGGCTTGGTGATGTATGGAACCATGAACTACGGGCAGTATTTACTATTTTGGCAAGAAGCCTTCAAAACCGCTGAGAAGGAAATGCCCCAAACCGATCGCGCCACAGTGAATCAAATGCTGGAAACCTATTTAAAAGAACAAACTGATTCATCAGGTTTTGTCGGATATCTAAAGTATGCGGCAAAGAAAGGGATAGATATCACCAAGTCAGGCAGTAAAATTCATTTAGATGAAACATTTACTTGGTTTTATTGGTTGATAGAGCTTGCGGTGATTGAAGGGCTTGCGATCGCGGCGGCGAGGGCTGCTGCTTTAGCGCCCTTTAGTGAAGATGCGAATGATTGGTATGACGCGAAGCAATTGATTGGGATGGTTGAGAATAGTGCAAAAGAGGAGATACTCGGCTATATCAACAACGAGCATTTTGGCAAAGTGGGCAGTATGCTAGATCTTCAAGGGGATATCCCCTATCCTCATATTGAGTTGCACATGCAGTCCTGTACTGCGGCTCCAAGTAGCGATTCCATCCTTTTCCTGTCCACGGCGACAAAGGATTCCAAAGGCAATGTTGCTCTCAAGGAACTTTGTTCGGGCTTAATTTCACCGCTCCAAAGAGCTGACCTGACTCGTGCGATCGAAGAGAAGAAAACTGCACAAAATTCAGTGGTGGAACCCAAGGAGGAGAAAGCAGAGGAGCAGTAGAAAAAGATTGGAAGTCCATGGGTTAATTGTAGAGAAATATGAACTTCGATCTCGTGAGACTGATTGGATCTACTTCTCTGAAGTTAAGAAAGCGAACATATCGGCGATCTTGCTCTTAAGCGCTCTGGGTGGGAATTTCCAGAGGTTGAGTAACCATTAAGTAACAAACCTATAACCTTGAAATAACGAATGTATAACTGAAAATCTCGATTTACCGCCTTTACGCCCATGACAGGGAAATCTCGGCATGGTAAATTTTCGTTTAAGTGATGCGTTCGTCTAGTAACTTGAGTTAATCCGTTGAAAGTTTTAACATGCCTGATTTCTAAAATTTCTGGGCGACTCCCGCTAAGCCTAGTTCTGATTGCACCGTTTGTCCTCCAAATCTTCGGTACGGTAGGACTAGTCGGCTACCTATCGTTTAAAAATGGCGAAAAAGCCGTTGATGACTTAGCGACGCAACTCAATAGCGAAATTAGCACGCGGATTCAGCAGCATGTTCTCGGTTATTTAAACAAATCGCATCAGACGCTAGAGGTTACCTATGCAGGTATCAAGAGCGGCAACATTAACTTAGATGACTTCCCTGCCTTACAGCGTTATTTTTGGCAAATCGTGCAAAATCGCGATATGGAAGCCTATATTTCTTTTGGTAATGCGAACGGAGAGTTCGTCGGTGTCGAGCGGCAAGAAGATGGCAGATTTCAACTCAAGATTCGCGATCGCTCCACTGCCCCCATGCGCGAAGTCTATTATCTCAACGATCGCGGCGAACGCGACACCTTGGTAACTCGTGCCAAGTACGATACGCAATCGCGCCCTTGGTATAAAGCTGCCGTTCAAGCGGGTAAGCCAAGTTGGAGCCCAATTTATCCCTTTTTCTCGCGCAAAAACACCCTGTTGGGCATTACCCCCGTCTTGCCCATTTATACACCAACGGGAGAATTGCGCGGCGTTCTAGCGATTAACGTCACCCTGCTGCACATTACGGAATTTCTCAGCAGTCTGCGGATCAGCCAATCGGGACAAAGTTTCATCATGGAGCGATCGGGCGATCTGGTGGTCAGTTCGACCATCCCTCAGCCCTTTCGGATTAAAGGCGAAGGAGAGAAGCGCGAAATCGAACGCCTGAAAGCTTTAGATAGCAATAATCCTACGGTTAAAGCGACGGCTCAGTATTTACACGATCGCTTCAGCAATCTCAACGACATTCACCAAAGCCAAACCCTGAAATTTCAGATCGATGGCGAATGGCATTACGTACAGGTGCTGCCCTGTAAAGAGCGTCACGGCATTGATTGGTTGGTGGTCGTAGTCGTACCCGAATCGGATTTCATGGCGCAAATTCACGACAATACGCGCACGACGATCCTGCTTTGCTTGGGAGCTTTAGGATTGGCGATCGCAGTTGGGTTATACACAGCGCGTTGGATCGTACGACCGATTTTAAAATTGGAAAAAGCGGCGATCGCCGTGGCAGAGGGAGATTTTTCCAAAACTGTCCATTTAGATCGCTCCGACGAATTAGGCGTGTTAGCTGAGTCATTCAACAGTATGGCAGCACAGTTACAGACCTCTTTCACTGCCCTCGAAGCCAAAAACACCAAATTGAGGGAACTCGACAAACTCAAAGATGAGTTCTTAGCGAACACTTCCCACGAACTGCGAACGCCGCTCAATGGCATTATCGGATTGGCAGAGTCGCTGATCGACGGTGCGACTGGCCCACTATCGGACAATACCAAGTCCAACCTCGATACGATCGCCTCGGCAGGGCGGCGGCTGGCTACGCTGGTCAACGATATCCTTGACTTCTCGCGACTGAAACACCGCAATATCGATCTGCAAATTAAACCGATCGCCGTGCGAGAAATTGTGAGTGTCGTGCTCGTTCTATGCCAATCTTTGGTAGGAAATAAGCCTCTACAATTGGTGAATGCGGTCAGTGCCGATCTACCCTTGGTCGATGCCGATGAAAATCGCTTGCAACAGATTCTATACAACTTGTTGGGCAATGCGATCAAATTTACCGAAACGGGAACGATTGAAGTCTCGGCAAAGATTGTGGCAGGGCATGTTTCTACGCCACTGAGTAGAGACGGTGCGCTATCAGCACGCCTGCAATCCTTCTTGCAAAATTCCCAAATTGAAATTGCGATCGCAGATACGGGTATCGGCATTCCAGAAAACAAGTTAGATCGCATCTTTGAGTCCTTCGAGCAGGCAGATGGTTCCACGGCAAGGGTCTATGGTGGCACAGGGTTGGGATTGGCTGTGACCAAACAACTGGTGGAACTGCATGGTGGCACGATCGCGGTATCCTCTAGCGTTGGCGAAGGTTCGCGGTTTAGCTTTACGCTGCCAATGGCTAAGGAACATTCTCAAGAGCATCACCTCAGCGATCGCCCCTCGATCTCCCATCCGCCTGAGGTTTTACTAGATGGGACAGAATCGAAGACAGTGGGATTAGAACCAGAACTATCCATACCAGAATTTGTCGCACCAGAACTGGTCGAACGCAACGGCTGGGCTAGCGATCTACCCTCTGCCCACCCAACACCCCATGTACCGATCGCTCCACCCTTGATAGCCGACGAAGGCAATCTCAAGATCTTGATCGTAGATGACGAACCTGTGAACTTGCAGGTGTTGGTGAATAACCTATCTCTGGCAAATTATGCGATCGCCCAGGCCAACAACGGACTGGAGGCACTAGCTCTAATCGAACAAGGATTTAAGCCCGATCTGGTCTTGCTGGATGTGATGATGCCACACATGACTGGCTACGAAGTCAGCCAAAAACTGCGGGAACGTTTCATGCCGAGCGAACTGCCAATTGTCATGCTCACTGCCAAAAATCAAGTATCCGATCTCGTGGCTGGATTTGAAGCTGGAGCCAATGATTACTTGACCAAGCCCTTTTCCAAAGACGAACTCTTGGCAAGAATCAAAACCCACATTAATCTCTGTAAGTTGATCTCTGAGAATCGCTCTTTAAATCTCAAGCATGAAGAATTAGAACAGGAAAAGACCGACCTAGAAATTTTGCTCGATGCCACCACCGAACATGCCGATGCCGTGCAAGAGGAGTTAAAGCAACAGGCGATCGAAGCCCTACAAGCCAGCGAACGGAGATTGAGAAAATTTCTCGAAGCCATGCCTGTCGGCGTTTTTGTGATCGATGCAGAGGGTAAGCCCTATTACATCAATTCCCTCGGCGAGCAGTTGCTGGGGAAAGGACTGGTCAAAAATTTAGCCTCCTCAAAGCTGTCCGAAGCCTATAAAGCCTACGTGCGCGACACAGATGAAATCTACCCCACTACCGATTCGCCGATCTATAAAGCATTAAAAGGAGAAATTAGTTCCGTAGATGACATGGAAATTCGTCACGGTGACCGAGCTATTCCCATTGAAGTTTGGGGTACGCCCATTCGCAACGAGCAGGGCGAAATTTTATATGCGATCGCGGCTTTCCAAGATATTACCGAACGCCGAAAAGCACAGGCAGAGCGCAACAAGTTCACGCGCGAAATTATGGAGCTGAACATAGCTTACGAACGGTTTGTACCTAAGGAATTTCTAAGGTTCCTCAACAAGGCTAGTATTACAGATGTCAAACTGGGCGACCAAGTTCAGCAAGAAATGACGATTCTATTTTCCGATATTCGTTCCTTTACTAGCCTATCGGAAGGCATGTCACCGCAAGAGAATTTTAACTTTATCAACGAATATCTCAGCGTTGTAACGCCCGAGATCCATTCCCGTAAAGGCTTTATCGATAAGTACATCGGTGATGCTGTGATGGCGCTGTTCCCAGAGTCACCCGATGATGCTGTCCTCGGTGCGATCGCCATGCAAAAAAAGGTGGCTCTGTTTAACGAAAAGCGTCAACTCCGAGGGGAAGTTCCCATTACGATTGGAATTGGCTTACATACGGGTAGTTTAATGCTAGGCACGATCGGCGGAGCCCAACGCATGGAGGGTACGGTGATTGCCGATGCCGTGAATTTAGCTTCGCGATTGGAAGGCTTGACGAAAATGTATGGCACAGCGATCGCGATTAGCGAACAGACACTGTTTCAACTGGAAGATATGGAGCAGTATAGCTACAGATTTCTCGATCGTGTCAAGGTCAAAGGCAAACAAGAGGCGGTTGCCGTCTTTGAAATCTACGACAGCGAACCCTTATTACAGCAGCAACTGAAGACACGCACGCGCAGCAATTTTGAAGAAGCGATCGTGCTCTATTATCAACAACAGTTCGATCGAGCACAGCAACTTTTTCAAGCTATTGTGGAAATCAATCCCCAAGATATTGCAGCGCAGTTGTACCTCACCCGTTGCGAGAAATATCGCAAACATGGCTTCCCCGAAGAATGGGAAAGCTTACAGGTTCTGGTCGAAAAGTGAAATAACCTGAGTTTGGGATAAGGAAGAAGATCGAATGCGGTCTTTTAACCTGAATAATTCATCAGGGAGAGAAAGTGGAGAAAAAAAAGAGCCTAAAACT
>NZ_JAZBJZ010000175.1:0-7468 GCF_036349135.1 Tumidithrix elongata BACA0141 | reverse complement strand
GAAGTATTCTTTGCTTCATCAGACCCCGTTGCATTTCATCCTTGAATTGGCCAAGGTTAGGACGACGTTGTTCTATAAAAGTTGATTGTTGAGAAGTTTCTAAGTCAGGATAAATATAGAGAGGAAAAATAAAGTTTCCTTCTTTAGCCGAAGTAGAATGCAGAATAGAAATTGTGTCAGAGCAGTAGAAGTGATTACAGTTGTCAGACTCTTCTGATCTTCTTACTGTGATTAGGGATATGTTTTCATGAAACATATTGGACATGAGACCATATCGATGATCACCACGTTCAATCATACATTTTTCGTAGTATAAAAATCTTATATCAAAAGGTCTAAAGAGTACTGATTTAACATGAGTTATGGTATCTCTACTCATTAAATTCTTTGCAATTGAAAAATTCCAATGTGGTGACTGTTTTACTTCATACTTGGCTATTGCCTCTTCATCGGTTAGATTTTTTATGTCAATGAATTTCTCAACTAATTTATCTTTTAAAAAATCTACTAAAAGATAATCTTTTCTTGTTGCAATCCCCCATCCATTAGTATTCATAATATCTGTTATTTTCCAACCTCCATCATACTCAATGAAGCGAGTGTCATTTTGTGGAATAAACAGATGAAATGGCTTTTGTGGAGCGATATCTTTCCATTCTGTAGATAAAACATCATGACTCAACAGCCACTCATACTTAGCCTCTCTCGTCCCATACAAATGTGCGTGTTGAATATCAGACATTTCTATTTATTTCTGGTAATAGGAAGAATACGAACTCTAGATTTCGGTTCGTCAACGGTTATCAAAGCTCCAGCCATAAAGGGACTTCTATTTCCTCAGATTGCCATGCAGCATAGGAAAGCGCTTCATACATATCAGCCTCCTCAAGATAAGGATAAGCTTTTAGGATCTCAGGAATTGTTCGTCCTACTGCCATCAAACCCACCACAGTCCCAACTGTAACTCTCATGCCTCGTATGCAAGGCTTGCCGCCTATCACTTCAGAGTTAAACGTGATTCTCGTTAGCTGTTTCATCATTACTCCTTATCAGAAAGTGCTACAGGTTCCATCATTTGTGTCTAGCAGGTACATTACTGTAGTTCTTCCAGTACTTCGTACTCTGTTAGCCCCTGTTGCCAACGGTCATTCGCGTTCCTGCGATGCGAGGGCGATTTCCGCAAATATCAGGATCGCGAACGATCGGCGTACCAATATCAACAATAGTTACTGTCATAGCTTAAGGCTCCTTATTACTGTTGCAATTTATTTGTCAATAGCACTTCAAGGATTTTCCTGTCGCTTACGAATATCAGCCAAAATATCATCCATACTCATCCGATCTAGCCATTGATGACGCTCGGCAGTATAGTCACCACTTCCCTGGTCAAATAGTCTCAAAAACCTGACAGCATCAACATAGCCAAGCGTATCAACCAAAGCCTTAAAGCCTTTTCTTGTAAGTTCAACTGCGGTCATCATTTTGTCCTCCTTTTTGTATTGCAATATTCATTAACCAGATGACAGGATTAGCAACGCTGACTCTCATTGTTTTTTCATAGACCATTGACTTCTTGAGCAAGCGATCGTCAGTTGTCAGAAAAACATCAACATTTCCACTTTCAGCGCAGGCAAGATGTAAAGCATCAAAACGCTTAAATCCCAATGAGATTAACTCCATAGCCCTACTCACAATAGACTCTGTGACTATTATTCTATCTTGTGCGATCGTCAAAGCCTCCATAACCTGATCTGCCATATTGGGGTTTGGATTTTGAGCAATTTCAGACTCAAGTGCAGTACTACTTATCAAAACAAAGTCTCCTGATACGCATCGCAGCGTAATTTCATCAATCGCTTCTGCTTCAAGTTTTATTCGCTGTTGTGATTGATCGTCAAAAGGACGATTTAGACAGCAAACATCCATGTAAATTCGATATTTCATGCATTTATCTCCTTTACCATCATACAAACTGCGACACCTTGCTGAATATCAAATACATTTTCATCCTTTGAACCATCGATCGCTGTTTCCTTCTTCTTAGAATTTCCATGCAAATCCAAAATCCTAATCCAATTAAAACTCTTGGCTAAACTCTGCCGCATTCCCCGAAATGTTGGGTTATCGAGATAGCCGTGATTGGTGACAAACGAGAGAATACCCGTCCCCGTCTTATCAATTCGCCACTGGGAAAAGCGAATGAATTTAACATAGTCATCCTGCAACCATTTAGGGTTCTTCTCTCCCAGTGGTAAACCATCAACAAAATAATAATCTTTGACTAATCCACCCACCCACTCACTCTTATTTTCAGAATGTCCTGAATAAGGAGGATTGCCAATCACTACCATTACAGGGATATCAAGCTTAATTCCTGCTGCCTCATTTGCCTCATCAGCAACAAATTCTTGAAACAACATTGCAGATTTCTTCGCAGCATCATCTAGCGTATTGGTCAGATAAACACCCAATCTTTGAGAACTACCAAACTGATAACCTGACTCCTCTAAAAACAGCCCTAGTTTGAGATGACAAATCGCATAGGGAGCCATCAGTAACTCAAAGCCAAACACACGCGGCAACAGATGCTCTTTTACATAGTCCGACCATGAGATATCGCCTAGCTTTTGTTTAATCAGCGATTGAGCCTCAGCATCATTCTTAAATCGCTCCTCAATCAATTTAAAAATCCACAGCAAAAACGTTCCCGTCCCACAAGCAGGATCGAGAATCATCACCTCTGGATCGGCTAAACCTAGCGGCTTGTTGAACTTCTCTTTGAGCAAAATATCGACAGAACGCACCATGTACGACACCACAGGCTCAGGTGTGTAGTAAACCCCTCGCCGCTCGCGCATTTGAGGCTTGTATGCCGCTAAGAAATCCTCATAAAATCGAATCACAATATCTTCGCGATTCATCTTTTGTCGAAAATCTGAGAGAATCGCATCCATCTTGGCAGCTCTCAGAATACCAAACACCTCAGCAATACACTCGATCAGCTCTTCCCCTAATTCTTCAGGCGATCGCTCTGACACATCACGAAATAAACGTCGCAAAAATGGGTTGGTTTCTGGTAACTGCTCCCATGCATCCTTACGGTTAAAATCTGCCTTCGGGTCGCGAACGTGACTAAATACCCTTGCAGTGAATAGCCCATAGGCGATCGTCTGCGCGTAAATATCTGCAAAGCTATAGTCCTTCTCACTCTCAGCCGATAGTTTTAAACTCGGCAACAACTCACGCTGAAAACTCAGTAGTAGATTGTGCAAATATCCATCTACCCCCTCTGCCTGATAGGCAAGGGGTAACGCCTGCTCGATCCGTCGTGTCACCTCTGCCAAAAGCTGAGCCAATTCTTTTGCAGTCTGTGCAGCCTCATAAAATACCCACTCCACCAATGGGATTAATGCCAAGCCTCTCTCAGCGATCGGTAGCTGTTCCTGTTGTAATCGGCTCAATCGCACTTCTAAATCTTTCTCGTTCCATGCAAACGTTCGTACCTGACGCTGACGAATTCCTCCCTCAATCGGTAATACAAAGGCAACCCTCCCTCTCTGTTCGCCTTCTGGCAACAGCAAATACATCACAGGTTGCATCTCGGCAATCTGATTGGTGTAATGTCCGTAAATTTCTTGTTGTTCGGCTTTATCAGTTAAGAAAATCTTGAGTTCGCCATGGGTCAAGCTATCGCATTCAGCATAAAAACCAACCGCGATCGGACAGGTTTCACCCGCTTCTGACACATCTTTACCCGCTCGTAAATACCAAAACCTAGACCCAGAAGGATCGCGTTGTTTCAAGGGATAGCCAAGAAATTTTCGCAATGACTCAACTCGGTCTGCTTGCGTACCCGTTGCGATCGCTTGAATCTGGTCTAGTCCTTCTGGCATCAGCACGTCCTTTCATAACCTTAATAATCTTCAGCTCGTAGTCAAATCTGTCCAAAAATGCCCAATTTTTCTTCTTCATAGTCAAACCTAGGAAGATTTTTGGTAAGACAAAAAGCTCAGAAGTGTCTGCAATCCCTAGTTTTCAACGATTTCTTTAATATGGGCGATACTGGATTCGAACCAGTGACCCCTTCCGTGTGAAGGAAGTGCGCTACCACTGTGCTAATCGCCCCAGATTAATTTGGTGAGGAACAATCTTAGCAGATTTGCATCAATATGAGAATGTATAGCAATCCTAAATTAAGTTGTCATGAATTTGTAGCGTAGGCATCTTGCCTGCAAGGGCTAGAATCCCTGACTACAATGACAAATAATTAAAGATCGATATAGACCATTTTAAAACTACGCTAATTTTCAAAGCTACACTAAAGATGCTCGCAACCCTGTGAAACCCAATGCTACATTTTACAAAATATTTCGCGTTAGGGGCAATTCTCTTACTCGCAACCCCGATCGCCCCAAGTTTTGCTGATAAATCTGAGCCAAAACCAACTGCTCCAGCCACTGAAACGCCAATCCAAGGCGATCGCCAAATAGACTGTAAAGCTCAGCAAGTAGCAGCGCAGGCGATCGATCTGGCTGGAACCATGGTGACGCCCGGCGAAGTTGCCAAGGCGATCGTGCAAACTGCAAAGGGACTTCAAGATGTCAATGTACCGGAAATGAGCTTCTTAGATACCAAGCAGACACAGATGCTCAATTCAGCACTAAGCTTGGCGAAATTAATGACAAGAAACCTAGACGCCGAAGCCCTCAAGCCCACGATCGCATCGCTCTATAGAAATGTTCGCGAAACAGCCAAGAAAAATGCTCAGTGTTCTGGGCAATAAGTGGGGAGTTGTCAGTTAAGAAAGTTATCTGTTTTCAGTCAAATTACGAATTACGAATTACGAACAATCAATCACTGAAAACCGACAACTGATAACCATTTTTCTAACTTCTCAGGCTCACTCTAAATTTTTCTTCTAGGGTATCGCGTACTTTTTGATGGACGGGATTGATATCAGCATCGGTCAGGGTGCGATCGCTGGCACGATAGACCAAGCGAAATGCCAAGCTGCGCTGACCTTCAGGTACGCCTTCACCTGTGTATTGATCGAATAACGTGACAGACGATAACAACTCTCCACCCGCACTCGTAATCGATCGCTTAATCTCTGCAACTGTGGTCTTAAACGGTGCAAAAAAGGCAATGTCGCGATCGCTGCTGGGATAGGTGGAGTAAGGCTTAAATACGGGAATAGATTTCCGTGCGATCGCTTCTAGTAAGGCATAGAGATCTAGTTCAAAGGCATAAATCTGTTCGGGTAACTCTCGCTCCGCTCTCAGTTGAGGATGCAACTGCCCGAAAGTACCCAATCGTTCGCCCGAAATCCACAGCGAAGCGGTGCGACCAGGGTGCAAGCGATCGTCTTTTTGATCGGGTTGAAACTCGACATTTACACCTAAGTAGTGAAATACCGTTTCTAGTAACCCTTTGGCTGCATACCAATCGTAAGGCTGGGTGTTGTGCTGCCAAGTGCCTACGGTGGGGTCGCCACCAAAAATTCCAGCAAGGTGATCGGTTTCGCCACTGCCTTCTTCATCCTTTCCAAAGACGCGCCCCACTTCAAAGGCATTTAAAATACCGTTCCCTTGGCTGAGATTATAGACGCAGGCATCGATCAAACCTGTAAGCAAGTCTAGGCGCAGGGCACTATATTCCGTCGCCACAGGATTAGTAATTTTAATCTGATCGGAACTACTGGGACTACAGAGCGACATATGAATTACTTCCGTTAGACCCGCACCCCTCAGGGCTGAGCGCACTTGACGCAGCAAAATCTGATCGGTAGATAGATAGCCTAGCTCTGTGCGAGCGGGCAGGGTTTCGCAAAACTTGTCATAGCCATAGATCCGCGCAACTTCTTCGATCAGGTCAATTTCTCGCTCGATGTCTGCATAGCGATAGGAAGGAACTTTCACCAACCAACGCGTGGTGCTTTCTTCAGAGGACTCGGACTCATCCGAGGATGCTTCTGCCGATTCTTCGGCAGGTTTGATCCGCTCTAGTTCAAAGGAAAGCGATCGCAGGGTTTTTTCGACATCTTCCTCGGTTAAATAGGTAATCGTGCCGTTCTCTAGTTCAATTTCACCCAGTACTTGCAAAATTCTTTCGAGGCGCAGCTCAATCGTACGTGTCATCGGGGCGCGGTAATCGACCGTACTCTGCTCGACAACTTTGCCACCCGCAAGCTGTACGATCGTTTGGATGGCTTTGTCGCTGGCAATTTCTAGGGCAGCGGCATTGACACCGCGTTCGTAACGGGCAGAAGCTTCTGTGCGTAGGGCTTGGGCTCTTGCCGATCGCCGAATTGTGGCTTGATCGAATAGGGCTGCTTCTAAAACGATGTTGGTGGTAGTTTCTGAAACCTCATTGGTCTCACTGCCCATCACACCTGCGATCGCCACAGGAATATCCCCTGACGTAATCACCAAGTTTTGACTGTGCAAAGCACGCTCTTGACCGTCGAGGGTGGTGAGGCTTTCTTTGGGTTTGGCAAATCTCACGCCAATGTTAATCCCTTCTGCCAATGTATCGGCATCAAAGGCATGGAGCGGCTGTCCCCACTCTAAGAGAATGAAGTTAGTGATATCGACAATATTGTTAATCGACCGCATTCCTGCTGCTTCTAAGTGACGTTGCAACCACTCAGGCGAAGGTGCAACTTTCACGCCTTGAATTAACGTGCCAATGTAGGCAGGACAGGCTTTGGCATCAGCGATCGCGACCCATTCTAACTTTTTGGGCTGATGCTCGATCGTAGCGAGGGGCAAGCAAACATCTTTACCGAGTAGGGCTGCCACTTCACGGGCAATACCAACCATGCTGAGTGCGTCAGCCCGATTGGCTGTGGATGAGACGTCCAAGATGGCATCATCTAGCCCCAGCAGAGGACGAACATCTGTGCCTAGGGGAATGCCCTCTTCAAATTCATAAATACCGCTAGATTCTTTGGCTAGCCCTAGTTCGGCTAGGGAGCAAATCATGCCCTCCGATCGAACGCCCCGCAGTTTGGTGGGGCGCAGTTTTAGATCGACAATGGGTAAATAGGTACCAATGGTGGCAACGGGGACATATAGGTCTTGCCGAGCGTTGGCAGCACCACAGACAATAGTGAGTTTCTCTACTGCCCCAATGTCAACGGTACATACTTGCAACTTATCGGCGTTAGGATGGCGATCGGCGGTGATAATTTTGCCCACAACCACCCCATCTGCCCAAGTGCGTCTGTCTTCAATTGACTCTACTTCAAAGCCAGCCATATCTAGCTTTTCTGCCAGTTCCTGTGGGGACAGATCGAAATCTACAAGTTCCCGAAGCCAATTTAGAGAGATACGCATTTAAAACTTAAAACTATGCTGAGTTGCCATTCGGTTTAATTTTGCCACAATTGAGAGACAGCTTTTAGTTTTTTGGAGTTGTCAGTTGTCAGTTGTCAGTTGTCAGTTGTCAGTTGTCAGTTGTCAGTTGT
>NZ_JAZBJZ010000174.1:0-7506 GCF_036349135.1 Tumidithrix elongata BACA0141 | reverse complement strand
ATGATTCAAATCCTCCTAAAACGTCTTGCTTAACTTCTCAAACACTCTCTTAGTAGTAATCAATTAACCAGTTTGCCAAAGTCAATTGGACAACTCTCTAACCTGAAGGTGCTTTACCTCAGTAGCAATCGGCTTACAAGCCTGCCAGAGTCAATTGGACAACTCTCCAATCTGACCAAGCTTTCCCTCGGTGATAATCAATTAACAAGCCTGCCAGAGTCAATTGGACAGCTTTCTCATCTAATTGTCTTTTACCTCAATGACAATCAACTCACGAGCTTACCAGAGTGGATTGGAAACCTGAGCAACTTAACCGAGATTTCCCTTGGTGACAATCAATTAACGAGTCTGCCAAATGCGATTGGACAGCTCTCTGGGCTTAAAGTGCTTTATCTTTGGGGAAATCAATTGACTAGCCTACCTGAAATTGGGCAACTCTCTAATTTGACAGAACTTTACCTCAGTGGCAATCGACTGACGAGCCTACCAGACTCGATTGGAAAGCTCACCAACCTTGTGGTACTAGATATTATTAGCACTCTGTCTAGTTTGCCAGAATGGATTGGACAACTTACTAACCTGACAAAGCTTATTCTCAGTGGTAATCGACTGACGAACTTGCCAGACTCGATTGGAAAGCTTACCAATTTAACTAAACTTATCCTCAGTGATAATCAATTAACGAGTCTGCCAGAATCGATTGGACAACTTTCTAACTTGACAGAACTTTGCCTGTTTAACAATCAATTAACGAGTCTGCCAGAATCGATTGGACAACTCTCTGGGCTTAAAGTGCTTTATCTTTGGGGAAATCAATTAACGAGTTTGCCAGAATCAATTGGACAACTCTCTAACTTGACAGAACTCTCCCTTAAAGACAATTCATTGACAAGTCTACCAGTAATGGCTGGGCAATTCCCCAACCGAATAGAGAGTAACCTCTAATGGGGTACTCTATTTTTGTTTGAGATTAACTCAAGTTGAGAATTTCCGCTAGCTTTAGATAGCCGATTAAACAACCTGAGTACTGACAGTCTTTAAGAAAAGCGATCGCTTTCCATTCGTTCCTACTCACTGCTTCAAATACGCTGCCATCTTGAGTTGCGACTTCAGGTTCTATCCCCGTGACATCTGCCCAAAATAGATAGACAATCTCGTTAGACTGCGTACCTGTGATGTACTGACCAAGCGGCAAAAGTGTTTCAAGGCGATAGCCAGTTTCTTCCAATGTCTCGCGCACAGCACATTTCAAAGGATTTTCCCCCTCTTCCATGCCACCCGTGACAGGGCAGGGATGCAAACGCATTTCGTCATCAAGCGTAGGGTTATCGATACAGAGGGGCTGGAATCTGACCAATACTTCTAATTGGTTAAAGGGCGTTTCTTTCGCAGAATTCCCTTTTGTGCCATTCCCTTTTGTACTGCGCACCAAAAAGATTGCCACCGAATCTTTGCCTTTGCGTTCCAAGTAATAGAACTTTCTAGGGGTTTCTTTGATAGAGACCCATTTGGTACTAAAAATTGTCTTATCAATGGCCATTCACTTATCCCAATTTCAATTGAATTTGCAACAGTTCTAGATTTGAAACCTGCGTGAAAATATTTACCGATAACGCCAACTCCGTTGGCTGAGCGAAGTCATGGGAGCGAGCCTAATTCTTTTTAGCCAAGCCCAGCTTTTGTAAGATCGCCTCCTGTGCGGCGGGTTGTTGGCTGTAAGCAAATGCCCAAGGAACATTGGCAGGCAGGAGTGGCAACAATCGATCTAGATTGTAAGGGCTACCGTAAACCGCGATCGCTTTTAACTTCTGCTTTGATACTAGGGTCTGGATCAAGCTTTGGGTTTGACCGTGCATCTCGGCACTGCCCCGAAACGGATTGCCTCGACTAAAGATTTGCAAGAACACATTGGGAAGTTTCTCGATATGCAAATGGCTTAAGGCGTGACCATCTAGAACTAATCTTTGGCATCCATATTGATGGGGTAATGCAACAGCAGGCGATCGCGGGTGTAAAAATTCCTCGCAAGCAAGGGGATCGTCCACCAAAATCAAGTTCACCAGTTCATCCTTATCCTTTAACGAAGCACTCTCAAATCCTGAGGGATTGGGTACGTGAAAGCGAATGGAATGGGTTGCGATCGCTTCCGCAATTGCCAAATGTTCGGATTGAGCCACCGATGCTAAGCCTGTAGGCGCTTGGCAAACCCTTGCCTTTGCCTTCCAAATTCGCTCTACAGAAGCAAGTATGCGATCGCGGGGGATTTCACCTGACTCTACAGCTTTACAAACCGTATCGATTGTAAGGACTGGATCGATTGGCATGAGCAAGATATCGGCTCCTGCTTTGACCGCCTGCACAGCTACCTGTTCGGGCGTATAGCGATTGGCTACCCCTGCCATAATCAAGGCATCTGTAACCACCAGTCCCTCAAATTTCAACTCGTGGCGCAAAATACCCGTGAGAATGTGAGGCGAGAGCGTTGCTAGATTGTCTGAGTCCAGTGCAGGGGCGGAAATATGCGCGGTCATCACCGCATCGACGCCTGCGGCGATCGCATGGGCAAAGGGAGGCAGTTCCACTTGGTTAAACCGATCGCGATCGTGGGGAATCACGGGTGTATGTAAATGCGAATCGACTGCCGTATCGCCATGCCCTGGAAAATGTTTAACTGTAGTCAGGACAGGATAGGGTTTCGTACCTAAAATAAATGCCCTTGTCGCCCCCATCACCTCACCTGTGGTTTCGCCAAATGCGCGTATATTGATCACGGGGTTAGCAGGGTTGTTATTCACATCGGCTACGGGGGCAAATAGCCAATTGATCCCGATCGCAGCCGCTTCGATCGCCGTGATTTTGCCCATGGCTTCAGCATAGTCAGGCGAGACTGATTGCAATGCCATCGGTGGTGGAAACCAAGTCGCGCCTTTAAATCGCTGACCCACGCCTTCTTCAATATCGGCAGCAATTAAGAGGGGAAACTTTGCCCATGCCTGTAATTGTTGCGATCGCAGGTAGATCTCTGGCGCACTGCCACCCACTAAAATCACACCACCCACCCCATATTCGCCGAGTAGCGTTAAGAGCGATCGATTGGGAGATTCCCACTGTGGATATTGAATCTGATGATCGTAGAGATATCCACTCGCTCTAATCGTCACCATCTGAGCTACCAGCTCTTGCAATGAGAGCGAATTAATATCTGGCAGGGATTTCATTCAATTGGGTTAAGAAGAACACTTAAAATTTTAAGGCAATAGTCCACCGTCGGGGCAATCTCCCTAGGGTTGTTCTAAATCCCATAGGCAGGCACGGGGGCAATGCCCTTACGAGGGGGTGATTTTGTATTGAAAGTTTTCTAGCCTAGCCTAAAACTCTAAGTCAAAATCTTTACGGGTCAGGGGCTGGGGAATTTCTAAACCTTCACCACCCAGATAGGCTAGGGGCTTGCCTTCTACCGATAAATATAGTTTGGCAGTGGGATCGAGACTCGTCGCTGTATAGAGAATCTGGATCACCCGTCCTTGCATACTTGAGGTACCACCACCCGATTTAAATTCCTTCGACAAATTTAAGCGAATGTCTTTGCCGCTTACAGAAAAGTCCAAAATTCTGGTGTTTTTAGGAATTGAGCTGTATAAATTCGCTTCTTTGGTAGGCTCAGCCAACATTTTAACTAAAGCTTCTTTTAGAGCAGCTTCGGTATTGGCGGCTTTAATCGCGATCGGTACAGCTACGAGTTTATTTTGCTTGGACTTAATCCAATAGACGGAAACCTGTTGCTCGATCGCTTGGGGTGCAGTGGTTGGTGCCACCTGAGTCACGACGGGGGGCTTTGTTGTAGGAGGCTGCTGAGACAAGCTGCCCACGATCGCTGCCGTACTCGCACCGCCAATTACAGCTACAGCCGCCAACCCCAGCCAAACTTTGTTTTGTAGTGCAGGTATTCTCATATAATTCTCCCCTTAGTAACAATCAGGCGCGTTTGGGTCGATTTAGTTAAGGTAAGTAGATCGATGCCAAAACTATATAGATCTATTGACGTAATTGGCAGGTATTTAGCTCCTAAATCGTTAGACTTTTTTGAAAACTAATATCCTCTTTTCCTATTATCCTAGAATGCTACAAGATCTGAGACTACTCTATATAAGCCAGCTTACTCACGATGTCTAATTCCCCGTTTCTAATTCGTGCCGTCACAAGAGCAGATGTCCCCAATCTATTTGACTTGATTAAAGCCTTGGCTGAGTATGAAAAGCTAAGTCATGCTGTGACGGGTGATGTCAAAGCATTAGAACATGACTTGTTTTGCGAAAAGCCTTGTATTGAAGCAATTGTGGCAGAGTGCGATCGTAAGCCCGTGGGATTTGCCCTATTCTTTACCAACTACTCCACGTTCCTCACCAAATCAGGAATTTATCTCGAAGATTTGTTTGTTTTACCTGACTATCGTGGCAGAAGCATTGGTAAGGCCCTGATTGTCCAAGTTGCCAAAATTGCTTTGGAACGAGGTTGTGGTCGGCTTGAATGGGCAGTTTTAGATTGGAATTTACCCGCGATCGCATTCTACGAGCGCATGGGTGCAGATATTTTAACCGATTGGCGAATTTGCCGCGTTACAGGCGAATCTCTCCAAGAATTTGCCCAGAAATCCTGATTCGATATTCGATCTAGTCATGCTTTGCAAATTGGGGGGTTTATAACACGATCAGTTTGCGTCGAACGGCCTCCATACAGAGCGCAACACGAGTGCTGGTGTCGTTTTCATCAAGAAAATCGATTCCCAACTTTGCCTTTAAACGCTGTACGGAATTCTGAGCGGTTTTTAAGGAGATATTCATGCGTTGGGCGATCGCTTTATCAGTGAGAGCTTCCCGACCTAACAAATTTAGAACTTGCATCTCGCGTTCGTCTAGATCGATATCGTGGCGCAGTTCTCTGGGGATCTCTAGTTTGCCCTCCAGGGCATGTTTGACTCCATCTAAATAGGCTTTGCGCCGTTCGAGTTTGCTGACCACAACAAATCCACCTTTGTGGCGACCGAGCAATTTACTCAGGGGTTTTAAATACCTGTACTCGCTCGTATAAATCAGAATATTCAACATCGGGTAGCCCTGAAAAATCTGTCGTAACAGTTCTAAACAGGGTTGCGCGGATTGTTCGCCTGTCGATGTCCCAAATAGCAGATCGACAATAATTAGGTCGGGGATCTCTAGTTTGAGTCGTTCTAGCGCCTCAGCAGGCGCGTGAGCTATCTCACAAATCGCTTCTGGATGAAGTTTTTGTAAAAATAGGCAATTGTTTTGAGCGACTTCGGGATGATCTTCGAGGATCAAAAATAGAGATGGTCGAGAATCCATAATCTCCAAGCCAAATTGGGATTAGGTCTTTATCATAATCCTAAAAGATATCTAAAGAGAAGCTTATTTTTGCATAAATTTACAGTTAATTATCCAAAACAGTCAAGTTTCGATTAAATTTCGATTAATTAAAGGCATTTTCCCAAGAAAGTTGCACGCGTAGGCCTCCCTCCGTTAGCGCGACGCACTCAAATAAGCCATCGGGTAGCTCTGTTGCGATCGTTGCCATAAATTTCATGCCATAGCCTCCCTGCATTCTCAAATTTGTTGGACTCTCAAAGGTCTTGGGGGCTAGTTGAGAACCATCATTCTCGATCGCTAGCGTACAGTACCTATCTTGCTGGTTCAGACTGACCTTAACCTGAGTAGCCTTGCCATGGGGTGGTTGAGCGTGGAGCATGACATTGGTAATTGCCTCCACAAAAAAACGATAAATATCCTCGCGAGCGGCTAACCAAAGGCTATTGAGTTCGGGTTCTTCTAAGGGCTGAATGTCTTGAATGACCCTGAGGGTAAGTTCTCTAGAATTAGTGAGTTGGTGTAGTTTCGCTTCTATGCCAGCAGCCAATCCTGCTTTTAATTTGGGCGTGAGTTCCAGCGAGATCGCACGGGTTTGATTTAACTGTTGACGCAGGTGCTGCCCCATGTTTGCCAATCGATCTAAGATAGGGTCGAGTTTGGATGCCGTTCCGTTTAATTGCAACATTTCTAGGCGATCCATCACAAGTTTTAGCTCTTGGAGTGGCCCTTGGTGAATATTGGCGGCAAGGCGATGTAGCGTTTTTTGGGCTTGAGCGAGAATGGCTGCTTGTTCGATGTTGTGTAAGCGATCGATTTCGCATTGTTGCTGGTAGATCAGATCTTTTTGGATACCCAAGCGTAAGGAAATAAATACAGATATTGCGGTTGCGCCCCAAACGCAGAGGGGGAAGGGTACGGGTAGAATCCAGCCTTGGCTAAATAGCAGCAACCCGAGCAGACCAAACCCACCCAGCCCAAAGACTGGACTGAGCCAATAGCGGTATCGTCTTCTCAAATTCCTATTCAGTTTCCCATAGATAATCCATGCCGCGATCGCGACACCACCCCAAACAATGAGAGCGTTTTGAATCCATAATGGCACGATGCGATAAAAGGAGTTGGTCAGCAAACTTGCCAGCAAATTGGCTTGCAGCTCGACCGCAGGCATGAGTTCGTCAAACGGCGATCGAACTGCAAAGGCATCGGGGTTAGAAGTGTCTGTAAAGCCGATCAAAACGATTTTATTGCGAACCTGTGCCAACAATGGACTATCGCTTAAAATTGATTCTGCCTTGAGTCTAGGGAAGGTTCCCGTTGCTCCCCAGAAACGAATCTGAATAGGAGATAGGGAAGGAATCTGCTCTTGAGATTTGGAATTGAATTTTTTGAGGCTGAGTAGAGTGGCGGAGTCGAGAGTTTCAGTAAGGTCTAAATTATGGGAGAGCGTGAATTCTCCCGATAGATTTGCTTGACGCGCTGTACTAGCAGAACTTAGTGGATGTTTGGCTTCTGGCTCGAATTCGGAAAATCCTACAATCGATCTGGGTGAAAACAGAGGGTTCCCTTTATCGGTCGAGGGAAGGAAATATTCGTAACTCCGCCATTCTGTGTGATTTGACTGACTGGCACTGGAAGTGGGAATGACAACGACGATCCGCGAAGCATTCTCTTGAACTAAGGTTTTGATGGGATGATTGACATGGTCTGAAGTCTGCACCCAGTTGGGCATTAAGTTAAGAACGACGACCGATGCACCTGCGTCGAGGAGACGCTTGACTAATGAGGTATAAACCATCGGCTCTTTATCTATTCCCCAACTTTTCAAGTCTGAATCGCTAATGGCGACGAGCAAAATTTCTGGGGGAGTCGTGCTGGGACGGCTCAGATGGATAAAGCGATCCTGTAGTGACAGGTCGAGTTGTTGAACGAGAGGAAGATCGAAGAGAATTAGACTCCACAAAAGGCTCCAGCCTATTCCCAGCCAGAGGGCAGTGCGTTGCCATGCTTTGCGGAGTGCCATTGTTTTCTATAGAACCGATTTGACATCTTTTATAATGGCGAATAAAGACTCTACAATCCTCTAATCTAGTCGCTATGGCATATTCAAGCAGTCTGACTGACGCAG
>NZ_JAZBJZ010000173.1:0-7619 GCF_036349135.1 Tumidithrix elongata BACA0141 | reverse complement strand
ATGATTCAAATCCTCCTAAAACGTCTTGCTTAACTTCTCAAACACTCTCTAAGCCGCAGAAATCGACCTCGATCGCTTCGTGAGCAAAAATTCGTTCCAAATTATCGATCGCGATGACTAGGGGGCGATCGTCCTCCACATCCTCACCGATCAGATGTTCTTCAAAAAATTCCGTACAGCTACCGTTAGCACCAAAAACATCGTCCCAATCATCACTTGGTTTGGCTTTCACTCCCAAATTGCGCCCAATTACGGCACAGAACCATTGTAAAAACCGATCCATGTTTTCTAGGAATTTGCGATCGCATTTTTGCAGGTCGATCCATGTCGTGCGGTTACCCAATCGGCGGGCTTCTTCTAAGGTTCGCACCAAGAGCGAAGATTTGCCCATGCGATCGGGAGATTTGAAACGAAGGAGGGCATGGGGGCGAGCGATCGCTTCGTAGGCGCGTTCTTCTTGAGGCGATCGGGGAATGTAGAATTGCGAACCAATGCGTACCGCTCCTTCGGGTTCTTCTAGCGCGATCTTGAGTGGTAAAACTTGGTTGGGGATACGATTACGGCGTTCTATCAGGACAGGTGTTTGAACTTCGGGAATATTTTTTAAGGCGATGCGATTTCTACCCAACTCAAAGGCATCCTTCACCGATTTGCCTTCAAACAAGGCGCCATAAAATCCCTTGGCAAATTCGATCGCTGCTGTATCGCCAATTGCTTGATTCATACCTAAAACGTAGGGCACATGCTGGGCGATCGCCTCTGCCTGCACCTGCGAAAAACAAGCATTTAACACGACGCAATCAATGCCGTTTTGGAGAATGCGAAACAGTTCCGCGAGGGGTTCTGTTGCAACCAGTTCCCATGTGCCTGCATCCGTTTCTAAAACCAATCCATTCTCTGCTGCCCCATGTCCTGAAAAATGCACCACTTTGGGCGCTTCTTGAATCAAAACGGGTTGCAGATCCTCAATCCGTAAGGCTCCTTTTGCCACAACCGCAAAGCGATCGCGTAATGTCGATTTTTGACAACAGGTCTCGATTTCGCGAAATTCTGCCTCTACCCGCAAGCGATCGGTATTGGTTGGATTGGCTGATAGCAGCAGTACTTTGTTGATTGCCATAGCGGGGAATATTTAAAAATTAGGCAGGTTTCTTGGGGAACGCGCACTTAACCGTAATTTTGAGGTTGGAACTAGCACCCCCTGAGGCGATGAAGGGTACGCCTGCCTTGGCATCGAGGCTGACACCAAATTCCAAGATAACTTCGCTCACTTCAGCACTGCCTAAATTCCGAAAGGCGTTGAGGGTATTGACTGTGTAGCCCCGCACGAGGTTTTGCATTGCCTGAAAGCTTTGAATGGCTTTTTCTTTAGCTGCATCTTTGAGATTAGGATCGAAGGTGCGGCTGGGGGATGGGGTGTATCCCGTTCCAATGGGTTCTTCGACTTGGATATAAATGATGGTTCCGTCTTCGAGTTCGGTGGGGATGAGTTGGGGCATGGTTTAGCATGACGCAGAGAGGGATGTTGTCATGCTAAGGCAAATTTGGGGCGATCGCTAGGTTTGACATAAAAATTTTGCGATCGCGCCCTATTGTGAATGCAGAAAGTGAGGTGGAAATGCTTTGCCCCAACGTCTGAAATGGTTAATTATGGCTCGGGCATAATTACGGGGATCTGTTCGTTGCGATGCTTGCGATAAATTTTGAAATCGCTATCTAGGGTTAGGATGGCGCTGTTCTCATAAATTTCTGACATCCTTACTAAACAGGCATCTGCTAAGGACATGGGTACATTTTGATAGCACTGCATTAGTAAATTAATCGCGTTAATTTCGTCAATCAAGCGAAAGGGAATTTGAATATATCCTTGCTGTAACGATCGCAAAACTTCTCTGCGTCCCATATCGTGGCTTCTCAACAAAAAACAAGTTTCGGTCAAGACGGCTTCGCAAGTTAGAAATGGGGTAGCGATCGCTGCGACCGTGTTTTTTGCCCAATTGTGATAATTGTCCCGCACGCTCAGGAGTGCAACTAAAACGCTCGTATCCAAAATAATGTTTTTTGGCATGGTTACTGCCCGAAACCTTCCATATAGGCTTTGTTTGTGGATAAATCTGGAGGCAATCCATCTAGACAACCAATCAAGTCTCTAGCAGCTTCTGCAAAAGAAATGGGCTTTGGTTCTGTAATTTCTATTTTGTCTTGGGGAGGAATTGCTTTTCCGCTTTTGAATTCTAAGAACTCAATAAAGCGAATTATTTCTTTCTGATCTTCGGTTGGTAATTGTTTGATTTTGGCGATCGCTGCTTCTAAAGTAATCATTTTAATTTTCTCCAATTGCTATTTATTTCTAATCAGTCAGGGAATCCAATTTATCAAGCAGTTTTAGCCCTAATTCCCGATCGCCTTGGGCAGCTAGTAGTTTAAATCTTGTATGGGTGTCAAATTCGACAAGAGCGATCGCTGTTTCGCTATCGATGCCTTCGCCGCGATCGAGTTGTGCGGCGGCTAGGTCAATTTTAACGCGAAGTTCTTCGACCCAGCAATCGTACTGGTTGCGTTTTTCTAGGAGTTGGAGCGCTTCCGCGATTACCTCGGTGGCGTTGGTGTAGCGTCCTGTGGCAATCTGGGTTTGGATAAATTGCTCCTGTTCGGGTTGGAGTGCGATCGTCATAGGTGGGCAGATGTAGTTGTAACGTCAATATATATCTAGCGTGAAAATAATAAGCATTATTCCCATTTTCCCTTTAACCTTTTTGCTTTTGCCTTGGCGCGATGCTGCATGAGTTTGAGATCCCCGACTTTTTCTATAGGATCGCAAGGGATCTGGAAACTCGCAAAAAAAGTCGGGGATCTGGTGGGTTTTACTTTTGCCTTGGGGGAATGCCGCACATGTGGCGATCGCTGTTGGTGGCGTTGGGGTTATTGCCGAGATAATCGTGCATTATGCAGCTTCACTCTTGGATATGGAATTCGCTTTGCTTTCTATTGGTGAAATGGATTGTTGCAAAAATTCGGTCAGCAGGTCGAAGAATAGCCAAAAGCCCTGCACTTCATCAACCGCATAAAGAAGAATTATCCGCGCCCACGATGCGGAGGTGGAAAGCGAGAATCGTTGCTGCAACCAAGGTTGAAATTCGAGGAATTTTTGCTCTTGGGTGGTGATAGGAATGCCTTGTTCGCGCCGCGCAAAATTGTAGCCGATCAGAAATATAAAGAGGTTACTAACTGAAGGCGAACCAAGATACATGGCTGGCTTTTCTTTGATGGCATGTAAGAGATCGTATAAGTCGCGCATCTATTTTCTTCCCATCTAATGTTTGAATTTGTTTTTCGGTTATCTGTGGGTAGATAAATTCAAAAATACCTATAGTGGCAGGAACTGAACGTGATTGGAGAAGTCCGTCAGATCGCTAACTTTGGCAATTAGTTCTAAATCCCTTACACAATCACCAATGCTCACTAGTTGCTGGGCAGCGTAAATAAGACCAATAAAGCTTATCTCTTGTTGCAAAAGCTGACTGGCGATCGCTAAAAAATCATCATCTCTAGTGAATAAGACCCGTTGCAATTCATTAGCCCTTGCTAAAACTGAAGGGTCTGGATCTCCCGATCGCCCGTCTTCTTGAACGGAAAGAACATCTACTCCTCTCAGCCGCAATCCAAGTAGAATTTGACGTGGAACGTTTTCGTCCATATAGAGCGCGATCGCCATAGCTTAGAAATTTTGGGCTTGAAGTTTAGATTGAAGCGGTGAGGGTGGGGCATTTCTACGCATTTGTTCGGCAAATTCAAGACGACGTTGCATATCGTCATCAATTTCTTGTTTGTGATCCCAGTAGTAGGCGAGGGCTGAATAAATTTTACTGAGGGCAATATGGGGATATTGAAAATGCAATTCTTCGGGACTCCAACCATAGGTAATATGAGATGTCACTAACTCGACAACTTTCATGGTTGTACCTGCAATGATAGGTACTCCGTCGCCTTGGAGTTGAATGTGCTTATATTGGGTGGGTGTGTCGAGCATCGCGCAGATCTCCATAACGAAAAGGCTTCATCTCTTTCTAGCTTAATTCTACCTTTTTACTTTTGCCTTGGCGCGATGCTGCATGAGTTTGAGATCCCCGACTTTTCTATAGGATCGCAAGGGATCTGGAAACTCGCAAAAAAAGTCGGGGATCTGGTGGGTTTTACTTTTGCCTTGGGGGAATGCCGCACATGTGGCGATCGCTGTTGGTGGCGTTGGGGTTATTGCCGAGATAATCGTGCATTATGCAGCTTCACTCTTGGATATGGAATTCGCTTTGCTTTCTATTGGTGAAATGGATTGTTGCAAAAATTCGGTCAGCAGGTCGAAGAATAGCCAAAAGCCCTGCACTTCATCAACCGCATAAAGAAGAATTATCCGCGCCCACGATGCGGAGGTGGAAAGCGAGAATCGTTGCTGCAACCAAGGTTGAAATTCGAGGAATTTTTGCTCTTGGGCGGTGATAGGAATGCATTGTTCGCGCCGCGCAAAATTGTAGCCGATTAGAAATATAAAGAGGTTGCTAACTGAAGGCGAACCAAGATACATGGCTGGTTTTTCTTTGATGGCATGTAAGAGATCGTATAAGTCGCGCATCTGTTTTCTTCCCATTTAATGTTTAAAATCGTTCTACTTCTTCAACTTTAAAAATACCACCAGGACAGTCAAAGTCATTTATCCATTCGTTTCGCGGTAACCCATAGGTAGATAAGTTGTCGAAAACTCTACCACCCGCCTCAACGCCATAATACAAACCATTTTGGGTAATTGTTTCGCTATAGTGCTTGCCTACTTAGTTAGGACGTAGCCAGATTGAGCACAAAATCCATAGCATCATGTAAATTCATTGAATCACGAAGCAGTTTGCGAATTCGGGCTTTCAACCAAGCCCAACATTTCTCAATGCGATTTAGGTCAGGCGAATAGGGTGGTAAATAGACTACTTTGCATCCTGCGGCTTCAATTAACGCAGCAATGCGTCCACCATGATGAAAGGTAGCATTATCGATAACTACCAAGTTGCCAAGAATCAGGTTGGGAATTAAGCAAGTTTCCAGCCAGACCTCAAAGACTGTGCGATTGCAAGACCCCTCTATCGTAAATGGGGCAATCAATTCGCCATCACGATAGCCCGCAATCATATTGACTCTTCCTTGACGACGACCAGATTTTAAGCCCTCAATGACCTCTCCTTTGGGCGACCAACCATAGGCATAACGATCTCGATCATCCATCCCTGACTCATCGACATAAACGATGTTTGGAGCTTTGGGGTCGCCTAACTGCGCTTGAAATTCAATCCGTTTCTGCTCGTCCCGTTCTTGATATCCGTAAGTTTTTTTTTGCGGGTAAAACCTATTTTGTGTAATGCTCTTGCGATCGTGCGGCTGCTGATTTCTCCTTCCCACAGCTCTGCCATTTCCGCTTGTGTTTTACCCTGATGCTCTATGGCGAAGGCACGAAATTTTTCCCAATCGTTTATTTTTCTGGTTCGATTGGATATTTCCCTTGGCTTGGCATGTATATCTCCTGTCTTATCACGCCGTAACACCATAGATTTATGGTGTTACGGCTAATATTGAACAATTCACTCGCTTCGCATTTTTTCAGCCCATCTAATTCAATAGCGTCGATCACTTTTTGTCGCAGATCGTAGCTGTAGGGTTTTGCCATTTTAGGTTACTAATAGGTTTATGCTTGCTTCTGCTCTTCGTCCTAATTATATTGGCAAGCACTATACCTGCTTTTCTTTACAATTCTTGTTTATTGATCTCGTTACGTTTTCGTATATATTATTGAAAGAATAAGCAGTTCAATTTTAAAAAGCCTTCATTTTAATCTTTTGATGCCATTTCTGATGGCATACCCGTACATGTTGTTATTTGAAGTGCCAATGTGATTTAGAAACCAATTTTATTGCGGAGAATCAAACAATGACAGATTATGGAACAGGATGGATAAAGGATCTTAAAGATGATAGAGATTATTTTTTAGAAACTGCTATAAGCAAGTTAACACCACAAGAAATAGAAACCGAAGCAAAAAATATCAGGCTTGAACGAGCTTTATTTGCTGAAGATGATGATTCACCTATATTGCGAAGAGCAATACGGTTAGTATTAGAGGAAGAATGGAAAGCTAAAAGAAAGAGAGTTAACCAACCTTCCTATTTATTCTTACCTTTAGTCAAAAAGAAAAAGCATAAAAAATACCTTGCATCATTACAAAATAAAGACTTGTTTTTGCCTAAATCTGTTGATTTAAGAGATTGGTTCTCTGCAATTACAAACCAAAAAGGGAACCCATCCTGTACAGCCCATGCAGGTGTAGCTTTAATGGAATATTTTCAAAAGCGTATAAATAGAACTTTAAATAAAGATGCAAGTTCCATTAATGACAATCTATCTTGGTCGTTTCTTCATAAAATAACCAGGAATTTAATGGAGTCTTCGGTAGATTTTGGCGCAACAATTAGAGACACATTGAAAGCAATGGCTTTATTTGGCATACCACCCGCAAAATATTGGGATGGCAATAAAGAACTAGACGAAGAACCTTCAGCATTTTGTTATGCCTATGCTCAAAATTATCAAGCCACTCACTATTTCAGATTAGATATATCCGAATCATGTAAAGACATGATATTAGTAAGAATTCGGATTGCACTAGCTTCTGGTTTCCCCTCAGTTTTTGGTTTTCATGACCCTAATATTCTTAAAGATTATACTAAAAAATACAATCCAAAAGAATCAACTGAAAACAACCAAAAATCTGGACAAATTAGTGTAGTTAGAAGCAATATTTTAAACAAAAACACCGAAAAAGAAGGTCATGCTCTCGTCGCAGTTGGGTATGATGACATTATGGAGTTCAACAATCCCGATGATCCTAATCAACCATTGAAAGGAGCATTTTTGGTTAGAAACTCTTGGGGAGAAGACTGGGGAGATCGTGGCTATGGATGGCTACCATACTACTACGTTGAAAAAGGTTTGGCAACTGATTGGTGGTCTTTGCTTAATGCTGAGTGGATTGATTTCAGTAGGCTTGGTTTAATCATTGGTAATGATGGAAATTTAAATTTATCATGCTGTAATCTAAGTGATGAAAATTGCAATCCAAATGATTGTTAATTACAAATATTGTTAATCTCTTTTTGATATTGCTTAAGATAACCTTGAGTATATAGTGTGAATGCGTTACAACTTTTGTTTATTATAGTTTTAGTGTCAGAAGCATCTTGAACCTCTAATCCACTTCTCCAATTCCATAATCTTACAGTTCCATCATTACTGCTAGAGGCAATCATAGGAATGCTAGAACCTAGATTTACATGAAATACTGGATTAAATTCTATTCGGTTTAATATATTAGTATGACCTCTAAGAATTTGTAAGTCATCTAATTTTTTTACAGGTAGTTTATCTTTTTTATATTGCTTTAATGCCTTGTTTATATTCCAGATTTTCATTGTTTTATCAGAACTAGCAGAAGCTATCATATCGCTATCGGCACTAAATGCTAATCCAAAAATAGGGCCAATTCAAGGATGAAATGCAACGGGGTCTGATGAAGCAAAGAATACTTC
>NZ_JAZBJZ010000172.1:0-7825 GCF_036349135.1 Tumidithrix elongata BACA0141 | reverse complement strand
AGGGAATCGAGCGATCGCCGACTTGAATATTTTGGCTGTTGGTGGCTGCGGCAGCGAGGACGCGGGGATTGTTGTGCGGTCTGGGCGCAAAGTCGGTGAGAGAACTAGCGGTAATGTTATTGATGCGATATTTCTCGACCAACCATTGTTTGCCATCATAAAGCGCGGCGAGGGGAATATAGCGCAGTTGCCCGTCTGGGGCGTAAATGATCGTTTGTACCTTCGCCTGTTGCAGTTCGGCATCAAAGGGATGAATCAACCAGTCATAGAATTTCTGTCCGTCTTTTCTGACATCAAAGGAAGAAGGATCGCGCAGGTTGGCGCGAAACTCCACGATCGCGGCATTGAGAACTTCGCGTTTGAGGTTGATAGTTCTACGGATTGGAGGTGTGGTAGCCGTAATTAAAATCAGTTCGAACCGATCGTCGAGGATGAGGGGATAGAGCAACGCGGCATTTTGGACTTGGGCGAGGCTTTTACGCAGTCGGTTAAATTTCTCGATATCAACGTTTTGGGCTTGTTCGGTGCGGCGCAGTTGTTCGATTTGTTTCTGCACTTCTGGACTTTTGAGAAAGGCGTTGAACTGTTGGTTGCGATCGCTTTCTTGGGAAGTCAGATAGGCAAGTCGCTGTTGTTTGACTGGATCGAGTTTCCCTAAGCGATCGAGTTTTTGCAGGTCGGCTAGTTCGTTACCGAGGGCGATAATCGTTTGTTCGGGACGCTGGAGGTCAGTTCCTTTTGCTGTTTGCTCGTTGCCGCGCACGGTTTTAAGGTAGTCGCTGAGTTCTTGGACTTTGAGCAGGTCGAGAACCTGTTGGGCTTCGAGGACGCGGTCTTGTTTAAGCAGTAAATCAGCAAGTTCGCGGTAGGTTTTCTCGACGGTATCTAAATAGGATTTTTGGATGTCTTTATCAAGTTTGCGAAGGTCTTTACGGATGGCTTCGCGCACGTTGACCGATTGCTTGTAAAAGAGAATCGCGAGTTCGGGTTGTTTAACTTTGGATAAAACATTCCCTAGATTTCCGAGAGCGTAACCCTCGACACTCCGAGCGCCGATCTCTCTAGCAATAGTCAAGGCTTGCTGAAATGAAGTCATGGCTTCGCGATCGCGATTCAGTTCTCTGTAGGCAATGCCTAAATTATTCAGTGTGTGACTTTCTCCACTTCTGTCTTTTATTTCTCGCGAGATCGCTAGGCTTTGCAGATAGTACTCAATCGCCTTGTCATATTTATTCAGCTTTTGGTAAGCGAGACCTAGATTTCCCAGTTCTTGTCCCTCACCCAGTCTTTCTTTTATTTCCCGCGCGATCGCTAAGCTTTGTAGATGGTACTCAATCGCCTTATCATATTTACCCAGGGAATAGTATGCGAGACCCAGATTTCCCAGTGCAATGCTCTCACCCAGTCTTTCTTTTATTTCCCGCGCAATCGCTAAGCTTTGCTGTTGGTACTCGATCGCCTTATCATATTTACCCAAGGAATAGTATGCGAGACCCAGATTTCCCAACGACCACCCCTCACTAAGCTTGTATTTGATTTCCCGATCAATTGCTAAAGCTTGGAGATGGCACTCAATCGCATTGTCATATTTTCCTAGTTTTTGGTAAGCAAGACCCAGACCCGTCAGCGATGATCCCTCGCCCTGTCTATCTTTGATATCTCGATAGATAGTCAATGTTTGCTGCCAAGACTGCACCGCTGCCTCAAACTGGCTGATTTTCCATTGCTGTATCCCCTGATAATACAGCCGATCTGCTTCGGCTTTGCGTGTTGTCGTGTTTTGAGCGATCGGTTTGTTGTCCGATATTTGAGATTGTGGTGTCGTCGTTTGGTTTGCGGCGCCGATCGCATGGGGTAAATCAATCCCAATTCCCCAAAGACTTGATGCCAGCACAAGTGTGAGTGGGTAGATCCGTGCAGCCATAACAACACCTCAAGATTGCCCCACAATTATACATTTCCCCGCCTAAAACCCGAAACAAACATGATTTCCGTAGGGGCAATAAACATTTACGCATTTCACCAACATCACCCCACGGGAACGCTTCGCCCAAAACCCCACAATGTAGGAAAAATTTGCGATGGAAAGAGGGTTGTGCATTGGCTCCTTGTTTTCTCAATTCTATCCAAATCGCTCCGATAATTTAGCCATTAAATATTGCTGAATACGAGACTCAATTCCTCAAGTCCATCCAATAGATTGGCAAGCCGATCTTCTGGCAGATGGGATAGTCGCTCGGCAATGCGATCGCGCGTCACTTGACGAACAGATTGCAAATGGTCTTCCCCTTCGGGGGTGAGGTTCAGTACGACTTGCCTGCGCAATTTGGGATGTGCTATACGGGTAACAAATTGCTTTTGCACCAAACGCTCAACCATTACAGAGGTAGAGGCACTACTAACGCCAAGATAATCCGCGAGTTCGGCAAGCGATGCGCCGATATTTGCTTGTAAAAAAGCCAGAGTACGTATCTGCGGAATCGAAAGACAGGAAGATTTTTGCAGGCGCACCTCAGTATGAATACATTGCATCACTGCGGGGACAACATCCACAACTCTGGTAGCGCAATGTTGGGACGAAATTGAATTATGTGATGCATTCATCTTGACGCCGCAGATATAGTGATGTAGTAGTACTAAATGTTAGCTAAGTTAACAATCAGAATACCTTAAAATAATCATAATCGCAAAATTTACGAAACTGCTTGAAAGCTATGCGCCACCCTGTTTTTTCTGCCTTACTTTTAATTTCAGTTTTGTTCGGAAGCCCTTGCCTTCTTACTGCCTGTGGGTCATCTCAAGCCCAGTCCGAAAAATCTGGTGAAAAAAAGGCAGTTCCTGTGGTTTCGGCAGTCGCAAAACGTCAAAGTATACCGCTCTCGGTGCAGACAACAGGTGTTGTGCAGGCCTACGCAACGGTGTCTGTTAAATCTCAGATCGCGGGGCAGCTCGTCGAAGTGTATTTCAAAGAAGGGCAGGATGTCAGTCAAGGCGATCGCTTATTTACGATCGATCCGCGTTTGTTGGAAGCAAATTTGGCAAATGCGATCGCCAACCGCGACAAAGCCGCAGCCCAAGTAGCCCAAGCACAGGCTCAGGTGGGGCAAGCCCAAGCCCAAGTACTCCAAGCCCAAGCAAACGTGGCGAGAGATGTGGCGCAGGCAAAGAATGCCACGCGGCAAGCAGAGCGTTATACGGGTTTACAGAAGCAGGGCGTAATTAGCCAGAACCAAGCAGAGCAATTTACTTCTACAGCTGAGTCGCAGCAAGCGATCGTCGTCGCCAGCCAAAGTAATGTGGGCAATGCGATCGCAGCGGTAGATTCTGCCGAAGCCAATCTCGAAAATGCTAGAGCGGCTTTAAATTCGGCGGACGCTGTGGTTGAGAGTGTCAGGGTTCAGCTTACCTATACGGCAATCTTTGCACCCATTGATGGTCGCGTCGGAAAACTGAATGTGGATCGGGGCAACTTGGTCAAAGATAACGACACAAATCCTTTAGTTGTGATTAGTCAAATTACACCGATTTATGTGGAATTTTCGGTTCCACAGCGGTTACTTCCCGAGATCAAAAAATATCAAGCTCAGAAAAAATTAACCGTAGAGGCAAACCCACCTCAAGATTCAGGAAAACCCGCACAGGGCGAATTGGTATTTGTCGATAGCACAGTGGATGCCGCCACAGGCACAATCAAACTAAAAGCGCAATTTGCGAATCCACTCAAACAACTTACCCCAGGGCAATTTGTTAATGTCAAGCTGAAACTGACCGAAAACCCCAATGCGATCGCCGTGCCAAAGACAGCTATACAAACTGGGCAAAAAGGCACGTTTGTCTATACGATCAAGGCCGATCAAACGGTGGAAGTACGTCCCGTGACTGTAGGAGCAATTGTCAATGATGCGATCGTAATTACGAAGGGCTTAGAAGATGGCGAACGTGTGGTTATAGACGGACAATTTAATCTCTCACCCGGTGCCTTGGTAAAAGAGCAAGAAAAAGGAAAAGAAGAAAAAGGAAAGGAGAAAGAGAAATAGAAGCGCTCTAGCATCCTTAAAAGCAAAGGAAAAGAGGAAGCACGAATATCACTAATTTAGAGGAATTTAGGACGAGTAAATCACAGCTCTTATAGAACGGGTCAAAGTATTTTTTATCCAATAGGTTTTCTATGAATCTCTCTGAAATCTTTATTCGTCGTCCGATCATGACCGTTTTGGTGATGACGGGCATTTTGATTTTTGGACTCGCTAGCTACCGTTTGCTGCCCGTGAGCGATCTACCGAATGTGGATTTCCCTAGTATTCAGGTGACGGCTAACTTACCCGGTGCTAGCCCTGAAACCATGGCATCCTCGGTGGCAACGCCCTTAGAGCAGCAGTTTTCGACGATCGCGGGCATTAGTTCTATGAACTCGACAAGTACGATTGGCACTTCTCAAATTACGCTGCAATTTGACCTCAGTCGTAACATTGACGGAGCCGCTCAAGACGTACAGTCCGCAATTTCAGGCGCGGCGCGGAGACTTCCCGCCACCATGCCCACGCCTCCTACTTTCCGTAAAGTAAATCCAGCCGATCAACCGATTTTCTATCTGTCGCTCAACTCAACGGTGCTGCCGCTATCGGAAGTCAATAAATATGCCGAAACGCAATTGGCTCAGCGCATTTCCACGATTGATGGGGTAGCCCAAGTGAATGTAATGGGTTCTCAAAAGTATGCCGTGCGGGTACTCGTCGATCCGCAATCGCTCAGTGCTAAAGGCATTGGTATTGATGAGGTTGCGACAGCGATCGATAAGGGAAACTCCAACCAGCCTACGGGTACGCTGAATGGAACGCAACAGAATGTCACCATTTCTACGAATGGGCAACTAACCAATGCTGAGGATTATGGCAAAATAATCGTTGCCTATCGCAATGGTTCGCCAATTCAGCTAAGCGAGATCGGGCAGGTGATTGATAGCGTAGAGAATGACAAACTAGCGAGTTGGTTTAACGGAAAACGCGCGATCGTGCTGTCAATTCAGAAGCAGCCCGGAACCAATACGGTTGAAACCGTCGAGCGAATTCGCAAAATTTTACCCGACTTTCGCAAGCAAATTCCTGCTGCCGTGAATATGGAAGTACTGTTCGATCGCTCCGAACCCATTAAGGAATCGATTGATGATGTACAGTTCACCCTGCTGCTGACGATCTTCTTGGTTGTCGTGGTAATTTTCTTGTTTTTACGCAATCTCTCGGCGACGATCATTCCCAGCCTAGCCGTGCCGCTTTCCTTGATTGGTACGTTTGGGGTCATGCTGTTACTGGGCTATTCCTTGGATAATATCTCTTTGATGGCACTTACGCTTTCAGTTGGGTTTGTGGTTGATGATGCTGTCGTCATGCTAGAGAATATTGTGCGCTATATGGAAGAGGGTGAAAAGCCTTTCCGTGCTGCGCTCAGAGCCTCTCAGGAAATTGGCTTTACCATTCTTTCGATGACGATTTCGCTGGTTGCCGTGTTTATTCCCATTCTGTTTATGGGGGGTATCTTAGGCAGATTGTTTAAGGAATTTGCGGTGACAATTAGCGTTGCGATCCTGATGTCAGGGCTGATCGCGATTAGCTTAACCCCAATGTTATGTTCGAGATTCCTACGGGTAACAGAACACAAACATGAAGAAGATCCCCAACTGCTCGCGATCGCCGCATCCGATCTTTCTCAAGAATATACCCAAGAATATACCCAAGAATATATAGGTTCGGCTGGTTCCACGGATACAGCTCAAATCACCCTATCTGAAGGTGGGCAAGAATATCCAAGTTCGGCTAGTCCCACCGATAGCATTCAAACCGTCGGTGGAAACGGTCAAACCGTCGGTGGCAATGGTCAAACCTTTGGTGGTAATGGTTCGCCGCCACCTCGTCCTGGTTCGCCATCCTTTTTGGCTCGTTTGTACGATCTATCGGAGCGCTTCTTTAATAACATGCAGAATGGTTATGCTTGGAGTTTGAAAAAAGCGTTTAAGCACCATCGCATTACCTCTACGCTCTCCGCCTCGATTTTAGTGGGAACCGTGGTTCTATTCGCGATCGTGCCCAAGGGGTTTATTCCTAACACAGATATTGGCTATATCACTGCCACCACTCAAGCTTCTCCAGATATTGCCTTTGATGCCATGGTGCAGAAACAACAAGCCATTGTCGATATCATTCGCAAAGATGAGAATGTTAAAGCCGTAAACTCAACCGTTGGTGCGGGAGGCCCAAATGCCACGGCCAATACTGGACGAATTTTTATCCCGCTTAAGCCTCGCAATCAGCGATCGCTAAGTTCCGATGAGTTTCTACAAGAACTGCGTCCAAAACTGACGAAGGTTCCGGGGATCAAAGTCTTTTTGCAAAATCCCCCCGCAATTAACATTGGTGGGCAGCAAACCAAGGCACAGTATCAGTTTACCTTGAAAGCCACAAGTTTTGAGGAATTACAGAAGTATGCGCCTGCCTTTGAAAAAGAACTGCGTAAATTACCCGAACTCCTAGATGTCAACACCGATCTGCAAATTAACAATCCCCAAGCTTACGTCAAGATTAACCGCGATCAGGCGGCTCGGTATGGCTTAACTGCCAACCAAATTGAGACGGCTTTGTCCTATGCTTACGGTACGAGGCAGGTTTCGACAATCTATGCGCCGGATAATCAATATCAAGTCATTTTGGTTGTGGGTACAGAGTATCAGCTCGATCGCAATGGTTTGGATTTGCTCTCGGTGCGATCGCCCAACGGACAATTAGTCCCACTCAATGCAGTTGCCACGATCGAGCGATCGGTTGGACCTTTGGTGGTCACCCACACAGGGCAACTGGCCTCAGTGACGCTCTCGTTTAACTTAAAGCCGGGGATTTCGCTCGGTGACGTCACTGGCAAGATTACCGAACTGGCAAACCAAACCTTACCTAGTGATATCAGCACGGGATTTCAAGGCTCGGCGCAGGCATTCCAAGATTCTTTACAGGGTTTAGGATTTCTACTGCTTGCAGCAATTTTCATCATCTACATCGTCCTAGGTATTCTGTACGAAGACTTTATCCATCCGATTACCATTCTCTCTAGCCTTCCCTCGGCGGGCTTCGGGGCGTTAATTACGCTCTTGGTATTTCGGGTTGATTTAAATATCTATTCTTTTATCGGCATCATTCTCTTAATTGGGATTGTCAAAAAGAATGGGATTATGATGATTGACTTTGCGATCGGCGCTCGCAACGATGGCAAGAGTCCCGTAGATGCGATTTACGAAGCCTGCTTGGTTCGCTTTCGTCCCATTATGATGACAACGATGGCAGCACTGATGGGAACCTTACCGATCGCCCTTGGTTTTGGTGCTGGCGCTGAGGCACGTCGCCCTCTAGGACTAGTGGTTGTGGGTGGTCTACTGTTCTCGCAATTTCTGACGCTCTATCTCACGCCTGTGTTTTACACCAATATGGAGTCTTTAAAGCGCAGGTTTAGCAAGGCTAATAAGCGCAAAGTCGCGATCGCCGATTGAGCGCTATCCCCTTGATGAAATTGGCGATCGCGATACCATTGTTTGAATTAACGTCAGTTCAGGATAAGAGAACCTGAAACGCTATACATCCCAAGGATCCCCCCATCCCCCCTTAAAAAAAGGGGGGAGAATTTACTTGTCCCCCTTTTTTCAAGGGGGATGCCCGATAGGGCAGGGGGATCAAACCTTTCGGTTCCAACAAGTTGGCTTGCTTTGATCCGAAGTCCTTAAACCGAATTCACGTTATTAGAGTTGTTGGGAAATAAAAACAAGTTGTGGACAGGGTTTTCCTCTTCC
>NZ_JAZBJZ010000171.1:0-7915 GCF_036349135.1 Tumidithrix elongata BACA0141 | reverse complement strand
GGAAAGGCTCTGGCAGTTTAACGGTAGACATTTTTACGCCGTAGTCTACTAGCCCAGCTTATTAACTCGTACTATCTAAAACACAGTTTAACTGGGAAAGACGAGAATGGTAATTCGGCTTATACAAAGGGACAAGGTTTCATTCAGCAGAATGCTGGATACATCTCAACTGAGATCTTCCCAACCAATGACCAAGAGGCAAAATTTTCCTTTCTTATTGGTGCTTACCAACGGTATGGGCAAGAAAGGCGCAATATGTATCAGTTTGCCAATGCTTATCATAAAGCCAAGCTTGTGCAACAACTTTTAAAAGATCTTGGTAGCCCTCATGTAGTTTTTGTCTATTCTCCACCTGACTGTGCACCGTGTATCTATAGCATTGCATTTGAACCAACAGAAAACTTAATCAAACGGCTGAATTTAAAACTGTTTGGATAAGATACTGACGGTAGAATAAACATAGCGTTTTAGTTCAATTCACTGCACTAGCTGATTGACTGACAAAAGCCTAGCAAATCCAGTCTAGAATTTGAGCAGAGAACTCTAAACGATATAACTTCTGCTTGTATTTTTTGATAGAAGCGATGGCAAAATCAGGATCGTGATTAGTGCGATCGCCGATCTTGTAGGGTGCGTTCCCTACTGCAACTACTACCCAATAGATAGATTTTTGGGAACGCATCATGCTCATGAATTCTTTAAAGCAAGCGATCGCAGCCTTACAACGCCCATGCACACCGACCACCGAGAGTCGATCGGTTATGATGCCAAAGTTATCTGCGGCGGGTGATGGGCAACGTTATACCTATTCAGACAATCATCTAGCATAAAGCCCGTTCTTATGCATATAATATATGTATGGAAGTTGAATGGGATCCGAACAAGGCAGCTACCAATCTGCAAAAGCATGGAGTGCGCTTTTCTGACGCAGAGTCAGTTTTGTTTGATCCGATGATTTCAGCCCGTTCAGCGACCCGTTCTGAGAGGCAAAAGTATGAAAGCGGAATATGATTTTAGTCAAGCCAAGCGGGGTGCTGTTATTCCCCAAACAGGCAAAACTCGCATCACAATTTATATTGATGATGATGTGTTAGAAACCTTTCGAGAACGAGGTGATTCTGCTGGCAAAGGGTATCAAACTATGATGAATGAAGCTTTACGGCAGTATCTAGAAAAGGTTAAGCAGCCCCTAGATGAAGACACCCTACGCCGAGTTATTCAAGAGGAACTTCGTGCAGTGAGGTGATTGAGTGTTTATTGGTCTTCCTGCCTTGATAATGTCCTAACGATTAGGACTTACTTAATAACGCTACAGCAAACTCTCAAGCTAAGATATAGATTACTATTGGCTCCATTCGAGAGGTATAGCTATGGATCTATCCACAACCCTATTACAAGTCAAAGCACTAACCATTGACGATCGCATTTGGCTAGTTCAAGCTATCTGGGACAGCATCAGTGCAGAGCCAGGACAACTTGAGCTAACAGAGGCGCAGAGCCAAGAGTTATCACGCCGTCTTACTGACCACAAAATTAATCCTCAAGCAGTAGTTTCTTGGCACAATGTTAAAGCTCAGGCACTTGCTAGAGCAGGGATACATTAATGAGTTTGCCGATTGTATTTCGGGTTGAGGCACAGGCTGAATTTGACGAAGCATTTGATTGGTATGAGCAACAGCGAACAGGGCTTGGGGTTGACTTTCTCATGTGTGTTGCTGAGATATTGGAACACATTGAGTCATTGCCAGAAGCCTATGAGATTATTTTCGAGGATGTCCGACGCGCAGTTGTCCGTAAGTTTCCATACCTAATTCTGTATAAGGTTGAACCCGATCGGGTTGTGGTACTGGCAGTGTTTCACAGTAAGCGTGACCCGCAGGTGTGGCAAGATCGGGTCTAACGTTATACCAACAGCGATCGCACCGTTAAAATTGTCTGTTTCGAGCAGAGATTAGGCAATCAAGAATGTTTTGCTTTGTTGTTTGGTTCTGAGAAGTTATTGGCGATTCCTTAGGTTCAACCCGCACAGCTTTTGAGCAACACGCCCAGTAATACGCCTACCCCACCAAACCGCACGATTTGCCAAAAGGGTTCGCGAAAACTATTCCAAGATAGCAACCGACTTTCTAGGTCTACCTCAACCAATTCGAGTTGTTCGGTGATTTTGTCGAGTTCTTGCTTGAGTTGTGCCTTCTGCTCTGAGGGTAAATCCTGCTTAATTTCTGCTTGCAGATCGGCTTGCTGCTGTTGGAGTGCTTGGCGATCGCGCTGCCCAGTCTTAACCTGCGACAATCTTTGCTTTACCTCTTGCAACAGTTGCTCGGCTTGCTGCAACTGCGCCTCTAGTTCATCCCACTCTGACGACTTACCTACTGACACAAATGAATAAAACGGTAAAATTAAGTAATCCCCTGCATTCTATAGCAGTTCAGTTGCCAATCCTAAAATACTCATACTGAGTTAACCTATGACGCTAACCCCAAACAAACCAACGGTCACATTACCCACAGAATCTACGCGCACCGTCGGAAAAGGGATGCGGGTGGCGGTGATGTTTATCTTGAGCGTGATCGTCTTAATTGGCATTTTAGGGGGACGGGTTGGTTATTTGCAGTTAATCGAAGGCGATCGCAACCGTCAACTTGCTGAAAACAATCGGATACGACTGATCGCCAAGGCTCCCGAACGCGGACGCATCTTCGATCGCAAAGGGAATATTATGGCGACGAGCCGACTTGCCCATGCGATTTACCTATGGCCGATCGCCCAACCCAAGGAAAAATGGCCAGCCACCATCGATCGCTTGGCAGAACTCATGGAAGTGCCAGCCAATAAGATTGCTGAAAAACTCGAACAGGAAGGCTACAACTCTCCCAACTTAGTCCGCGTTGCCGCCGCAATTAGTCCCAAACTAGTAACGCGACTGTCCGAGCATAGCCGCGAATTGATTGGGGTCAAAGTCGATCCAGAGGCGGTGCGCTACTATCCCAACGGTGATGTTGCTGCCCATCTACTTGGCTATACGGGCGAACTTACCTCCGACGATTTAAAAGAGCGCCGTGAAAAGGGCTATCGCCCTGGGGATGTTATGGGCAAAGCCGGTGTAGAAGATGCTTTTGAGACCATGTTACGCGGTGAGTGGGGCGGACAACAGGTAGAAGTAGATGCGATGGGCAAGGTGTTGCGCGTTTTAGGGCAAAAGCCACCTATACCAGGCAATGCGGTGCGCTTAACCATCGACCTCGACTTACAAAAAGCCGCAGAGGCTGCCTTGGGTGAGATCAAGGGTGCGATTATTGCCATGAATCCCAATAATGGCGAGATCTTAGCAATGGTCAGCCATCCCACCTTCGATCCCAATGTATTTTCGGGAAAAATTTCAGAAGCAACATGGGCTCGCTTGCAAGCTGCCGATCATCCCTTCGTCAATCGCGCTTTACAGGGATACCCTCCTGCCAGCACGTTTAAAGTAGTGACAATGACTGCGGGCTTAGAGTCTAAGGCATTTGCACCCAACGATCTGTTACCGACATACGCCTATTTGGATGTAGGCGGTATTCAGTTTTGGGATCATAATAGTGCAGGATTTGGCACGATTGGCTTTTCTGAGGCAATGGCTTATAGCAGTAACACCTTTTTTGGACAGGTAGGTCGGCGGGTGGGCGAGCGTACTTTGGCGGAATGGGCTCACAAGTATGGATTTGGAGCCCATACAGGTGTGGAGTTAGCCAGTGAAGAGGCTATAGGTCTCGTGCCAGACCCAGAATGGAAACTTAAAACGATTAAGGAGCCTTGGTTTGAAGGCAACACGATCAATATGTCGATCGGTCAAGGGGACGTACAGGCAAATTTATTGCAAGTGGGGATGATGGTCTCTGTGCCTGCAAATGGAGGGTATTTGATCAAGCCCCATCTCTTGCTAGAAGATACAGCCTCAAAAGAATGGCGCAAGTCACTCAATCTAGCACCGAGTACCTTAGATGCATTACGACAAGCTCTACGTGCCGTATTCCAAATTGGTACTGCTCACTCACTGAACTCGGAAGAATATGCGATGGCAGGCAAGTCGGGCACAGCCGAAGATCCCCCTCGTCCTAACCATGCTTGGTTTACTTGTTTTGCTCCCTTTGAGAGTCCAGAGATTGTCGTTACTGCTTTTGCTGAAAATGCTGGTGGCGGTGGTAGCACGATCGCGGGGCCGATCGCAGTGAAAGTCGTTGAAGCCTATATGAAGATTAAGACGCAACCCAATGCGCCCAATAACCCACCCGTTCCTACCTTGAACCAGTAAGGGCTGGTTTTTCTTGATTCACAATAAACTCTTGATTTTATCAAGGAATGCTTTGCTTCCAATTATGATGAGTTCCTGACGTAATTAACGTCGGCTCGGGATAAGAAAACCTGAAACGCTATACATCCCAAAGATCCCTCCCAGCCCCCCTTGAAAAAGGGGGGAGAACTCACTTGTCCCCCTTGAAAAAGGGGGATGCCCGATAGGGCAGGGGGATCAAACCTCTTGGTTCCAGCAAGTCGGCTTGCTTTGTTCCGAAATCCTTAATTAATTAGTTTTGCCGTGTCGAATCCCTATGGCATAAGCTCCTATTGAAGTGGGAAAATAGATATACTGGATTTCCGCAGATACAGGAGTTTCAACCACTGTGGTTACGCCAGCAAATCTACCCCTAATCGATCCAGTTGTGAATATGTCGAATCCCTCAACCCCATATGAGGCAAAAACCCGTGAAATTGCCCAGAAAATTTTAGAAGCTAGTAAAGGTTCCTTCTGGACAAAGCTTAAGGATGATTTGCGTCTAGACGACAAGCTGATGGCTTGGGCAATGGGAAATGAAGGGCTGCGGGTACAGATGTTTCGCCTGATTGACTGTTTGCCTGCCCTACGCAGCAAGCCCGAAACTGCACGCCATATGCAGGAATATCTCGCCAGCGATGCGGTGGAAGTGCCTGCACTCAAATCGCTGCTTAACTTTAGTACCGATAATCCCAACTCCCCCACAGCGATCGTGGCGGCGACCACCCTCTCTGCTGCGGTTGAATCGCTCGCCCGTCGCTACATCAGCGGCGCTAACTTAGCAGAGGCGATCAAAAACATTGAAAAATTACGACGCGATCGCTTTTGCTTCACGATGGACTTACTCGGAGAAGCCGTGATTAGCGAAGTGGAAGCGAAGTCATACCTAGAACGCTATGTACAGATGATGACGGAGCTAACGGCTAAAGCCAAGTCTTGGCAGGTCATCGAGCAAATCGATCTAGCCGATGGCGAAGTTCTACCGAGGGTTCAGGTTTCGGTAAAGCTCAGTGCCTTCTATTCGCAATTCGATCCGCTCGATCCAGTTACCACCACCCAAAAGGTGGGCGAACCCGTTCGCACCTTACTTAGAAAAGCGAAGGAATTGGGCTGTGGCGTCCATTTTGATATGGAACAGTATGCCTATAAAAACCTCACCCTAGAGATTCTCAAGCAGGTTTTAACGGAACCCGAATTTTGCGATCGCACCGATGTTGGGATTACGTTGCAGGGCTATTTGCGCGATAGCGAACAGGATTTGTTAGGGCTAGTGGCATGGGCAAAAAAACGGGGTAAACCTGTGACCGTGCGTCTCGTCAAGGGAGCCTATTGGGATCAAGAAACGATCAAGGCATACCAACAGGGATGGGATCAACCTGTTTTTGCCCAGAAAAGCTCTACCGATGCCAACTACGAACGCTTGATTGAAATTCTATTAGAGAATTATAACTATCTCTATGCCGCAGTGGGAAGCCATAACGTGCGTTCTCTCGCCAAAGCGATCGCGATCGCCCAGACCTTAAAGATTCCGCGCCGTAATTTTGAACTTCAGGCACTCTATGGCATGGGCGATAAATTTGCCAAAGCGATCGCCGATCTGGGCTATCGGGTGAGAATTTACTGTCCCTTTGGCGATCTAATTCCGGGCATGTCCTACCTGATTCGGCGCTTGTTAGAGAATACGGCAAACAGTTCGTTTTTGCGCTTGAGCGTGAATGAATCTCGCCCCATCGACGAACTGGTGGCGATTCCCACAATGGAAACCACGAATGGGAAATCCCGACATATTGCCTTCGATGGCTTTGTTAATGCTCCCGACGCTGACTATTCCCAAGATCGCGAGAGAACTGCGGCGGAAAAAGCCATTCAATCTGTTCTCCATCAGTTTGGCAAAACCTACTTCCCTGTGATTAATGGGGAATCCATCCCAACGGCATCCTTTGTGGAATCGCTCAATCCCTCTAACTTTAAGCAGGTGGTGGGTAAAATTGGACTAGCAAGCATTCCCCAAGCTGATCTAGCAGTTACAGCAGCGAAACAGGCATTCCCCGCATGGAAAAAGCTGTCTCCAAAATCTAGAGGGGACATTCTGCGTAAGGCTGCCGATCTGATGGAAGCACAACGGGCAGAACTGACGGCATGGATTGTCTGGGAAGTAGGCAAGCCCCTGCGCGAAGCCGATGCGGAAGTTTCGGAAGCGATCGACTTCTGTCGCTACTATGCCAAGGAAATGGAGCGAATTTCTCAACCCCATCAGCGCAATGTCCCCGGCGAAGACAACACCTATATCTATCAGCCTCGTGGTGTGGTGGTGGTCATTTCTCCTTGGAACTTTCCCTTTGCGATCGCTTTAGGTATGAGTGTTGCTGCCCTAGCCGCAGGCAATACGGTAATTCTTAAACCTGCCGAACAGTCCTCTGTGGTGGGGGCAAAAATCGCCGAAGTCCTGCAAGCCTCTGGCATGCCCAAAGGAGTATTTAACTATCTGCCCGGTATCGGTTCGGAAGTGGGAGCGCATTTGGTCAAACATCCCAACGTGCATTTGATTGCGTTTACAGGTTCGCAACAGGTGGGCTGTCAAATCTATGCCGATGCCGCGATTTTGCGTCCCGGGCAAAAGCATATGAAGCGCGTGATTGCTGAGATGGGTGGCAAAAATACAATCGTGATTGATGAGAGTAGCGACCTCGATCAAGCGGTTGTGGGTGTGATGAATTCTGCCTTTGGCTATGCTGGTCAGAAATGTTCGGCATGTTCTAGAGTCGTCGTACTATCGCCTGTCTATGACAACTTCCTGCACCGACTGGTGGAAGCAACCCGTTCCCTCGTCGTGAATGAAGCCCATCTTCCCAATACCAAATTGGGCCCTGTGATCGATGCCGATGCTCAAGCCAAGATTCGTAGCTACATTGCCAAAGGACATGAAACCGCTAAGGTGGCGTTAGAGATGCCCGTTCCCGAGCATGGCTATTATGTCAGTCCCACGATTCTCTCGGAAGTCGAGCCTGAAAGTGCGATCGCCCAAGAGGAAATCTTTGGCCCCGTACTTGCTGTGATCCGAGCCGAGAGTTTTGAGCAGGCTCTCGCGATCGCCAACAACACCCCCTATGCCCTCACAGGCGGTCTCTATTCCCGCACGCCTTCCCACATCGATCGCGCCTATCGCGAATTTGAAGTCGGGAATCTCTATGTCAATCGCGGTATCACAGGGGCTTTGGTCGATCGCCAACCCTTTGGGGGCTTTAAGCTGAGTGGCATTGGTTCCAAAGCGGGCGGCCCCGACTATCTGCTCCAATTCCTCGAACCACGCGTCATCACTGAGAATACGCAACGGCAAGGCTTTGCACCGCTGGATATGATTGAGTAATTCATTGTGAATTTATCGGGCGATTCGTGTTTATTCTATTCCTGCGATCGCATTTTTATTCAGGGATTTCACCGAAGCGAGTGCAAGATCTTAGATCCGATCGGGATTGACTCCAATCGATCTGAGATACGCTGCTAACTTTTCCTTGTTGATCATCTTCGGGCATTAGCTCGCCAATTCAAGAATGAAATGCAACGCCTAGAGATCTTTGCGTAAAGGGACTCATAAGGATAATCTGA
>NZ_JAZBJZ010000170.1:0-8002 GCF_036349135.1 Tumidithrix elongata BACA0141 | reverse complement strand
GCTAATGCTGAAGAGACTTGCAGCCACTTCTTAAGATCTCAAATGGGTTCTATATACTGGTTCCCTCCCAATCCAATTTCCAAGGCAAAAGCTAATAGATTTAAACCAATGAGTACATAGGTCGCATGAACTCTTTTACCTGTGCGTTTAATTGCACCACCGTAACTTTCTTCGTGCTGTAAATCTGTTTCAAGTTGGGCGAGAATTTGTTTTGATTCGTCTGTTAACGTGCGATCGCTGAGAGAGCCATGAGATAACCGCCAAGCGATCGCCTTTTGCATCGAAATATCGCTACTACGATTTAGTGCTATTAACTTCTCCTTAGCTTCCACTTCCATGCCTGCTGCCATTTCCGCTGTAGCAATCCAGAAATTTGAGATTTCTTGGGAATAAACCTTTAGCTGATTGGAGAAGAGGGCTTTGACGAATATCACTTCGCCACAAAATGCTAAAACCGTCATTCTGCTCGCATTCAAGCTCATGGGATCTTTGTTCTTATCGGCGCTCTGCTCGAATTTTCCCAATTCCTTGACTAAACTGTTCAAATCGCCTGTCTCCCCCAAAGCTCTCAAATAGTTCATCAGCAAATTGGGATCTTTATGCAGCACTTTCTCAGGGAAGCGATCGCGTATCCAAGTCAGCAACTCGTCCCACTGGCAATCCATTCTGTACAACATCATTGCGGCATATCGCCCTTCTGGGGTTTTGAGATCTTGATGTTGGCTTAAGATTTCCCTTGCTGCCTCCATATTGCCGTTCTGCGCCATTTCGAGGGAATATAACAGTTTAGGGTAGCGATCGAGTCCATCGGCTGGATGCAACCAACGCACGCATTCTGCAAGCATTCTGGCTTTGCGATAACTCTGCTGATAAACCAAACGGTTGACCCATTGCAGCAAAACTGTAGGGAATACGATCAAAATCAACCATAAACTGCCACTAATGGGGCTTGCCCATTTGGGTGCAAAATATAGCAGTACGACGGTCACAACTAGAATCGCCGCCGCCACGATCGCCCAACCTCTGCGATCGCGCGAGCCACCCGTGCGGATGATGGTTAAGCCACAGGAAAGGAATACAAACCAGATAATCAGGTTGTTGATACTCATTCTTTTTTCAGATAAAGCCCAATTGACTTGATAAGATGATTTTAGAGGTTCTGGGCACTATATGCCTGCGATCTTCTCTTTCTCTACTGTCTCGATCGTCAAGTCATTGTATGGAATGTATGGAAATTGATTTTAGGGATTCCCCTTACTAATTTCTGCCCACAATTCGGCAAAACGTTCTGCTGTCCAGCCCACTAAGTCTGATACCTGTCCATCGCCAATTTCGACTACTCGCATACCGCCATCTCTGCGCTCAACCACATCCACAGAGAAAAATTTGCTCTCAATCCGTCGAACGCATTCCTTAACAATCTCTGGGATTTTTTCGTCAGGCGAGGCTGCAAAGGCTTTCCCCTGTAAAACAAAGTAACGCTTCTCAGTCTCAATCTTGAAATCTTCAACTCGGCGCACGCATAAACCACCCTCAATATTTCCCCGAAACTTCTGCATTTCAGAAACTACTGTTCCAATTGTTGAAGGATCGTCAATCATTGAGCCAATAGAAGTTTTCAGCGACTTAACATAGTCCTTGATAAAGAAGCCGTTCCAACCCAGTCCTCGCAGTTCCTGCTCCAGATCGTCATCCATAGAAAAGAACTTCGTTTCTGGAGTCAAATCAGCAATCAATGGATACCAGTTTGGCAGGTAATGCGTTGACAAATATGAAGCCTGAGAGGTCAAAACGGTTGCACCCTTACTCTGAACAACACCTGCTAACGACTCATAATCAAGGGGTGAAAGCATCCAGCCCCGATACACCACGCTTTCACCTAGAACGGGGGGTGGAACGATCTTCGATGTCCCTACTCCTAGCGTTTCTAGAGAAATAACTGATGTCTCAAACCCTTCCCTATGAAGGCATTCAACCTGCTCTAGAAAGCCCTCGTCTGGCTTTTTGGGGTTGAAATAATCGCTAGGAAACAGGAATCTCATCATGCTTTACCAATAACACCTAATCTAAAGGTACAATTCAACAACAATTTATCTCAATCTCAATGGAAACTGCAACAGATCGTGATTACATTAACATGAATTCGGGATAATGATTTTGGAACAAAGCAGATTAACCTGTTGGAACTAAAGATTCGCAGGATGGGTTAACGGAGCATAACCCATGCAGTCGTTGGTTTTCATTCCTCAATCCAACTTACTGTGACTAGTTCGAGAAGCGATCGCCGAAACCACAAGTTAGGTTCCATGTATATTTATTTGGTGCGTTTCATTTCATGAACGTGCCCTACGCTAATGACTACATTCGATGTCCATGCGATCTTGCCTGCGACGGGATGGGAAATGAGGCTGTTGCGAATCGTATCGTTTTCGTCACTCGATCGTTAAAGTCTTAAGTTTCGGTGTTTGGTATACTGAAATGTAATTTACTGAGCGGAGTCGGCTTGGAAAATATTGAGGAGATCGAATTAGTTAAACTGGGTAAAGGGCTACCTGCGATCACACTGTCATTTGGTGCAACCTTAGCAGAAGCCTGTGCAATTTGTTTGGAGGAACGAGGTCATTCACAAGGCGTAGAGATTTCTATTTATGGAGATTTTAAAGCTACTTTCAAGCTTTACTGGCAAACTATTACCGACCAAATGTTGCGCTGTTGGAATGATAGGGAATATACCACCGAGCAAGCTGCTTATGGTATTGCGTTTATACTCGTCCGCAACCTGACAGACTTTACAGTCATTGAGCGATCGCGTAAAGGTACTGGCTTTGATTACTGGTTGGGAGTCGAGGGTGAGGCAAACGAACTACCTTTTCAGAATAAAGTTCGATTAGAAGTTTCAGGGATTCGCGAAGGTGACGATCGCCGTGTTAAGAGTAGGGTCAAACAGAAAGTAGAACAGACAAAGGCTTCCGATGGCACATTTCCAGCTTACATCGTTGTTGTTGAATTCAGTAAACCTTTATCGTTCATGGTAAGAAAATGAGCCAGATTCAAGAATTACATCGACAAGCAATAGATTTAGCTGAACTTGCTTCTACTAAAAAGCTTAAGGGCGATCTAGAACAAGCGGGTCTGTTATTGCGCCAAGCATTCGAGAAAGAAACTAAAGCTGCTACATTATTAGCGGACAATCTAAGTGCAGAGCCTACGCGCTCAATTTTACATCGTAGTGCTGCCTCTCTAGCTGTTGATTGCGGTGAATTTCAAGCGGCAGATCGCTTAATTGCTACGGCACTATCTGGGAACCCTCCTCAAGAAATTGCTGAGGAACTCAAGGATTTATTCATCCGAATTAATCTGCGTCATTACTTTGAGCGCAGGGGTATTAGCTTTGATGAGGAAAAGCTTACTAGTCTGACATTAGAAAGGCAGTTTGGATAGATTTGCGGCGGAACGCATCCTGAAAGGAATCTCTTACTTATCCCTAGGAAATCGCTCTTGTGCATGAGACGCGATCGCTTATCAGTTTGAGAGCCTCTTTGCATATTTGCATAGCGATCGTTGGAACAATATTTTAAGTTCCATTTAGTGCGTTTCATTTAGTGAACGCACCCTACGTTACTTGACGTTTAACAGTCAAGCGTCGCCACCTCTCAGTTTTTACAATGCATTATGGCTCTTGAGGATCTCAATCATTTTAGTATCCTGATTCTGAATAGCTTTCTCAAGAGGTGTGAGTCCATCAGGCATAGCAATATTAACATCTGCACCATTGTTGACAAGTAAAACTGCTGAATCATAAGACTTTTCAAGTACTGCGTAATGTAGCGGAGTCATGCCGCTAGAAGCCTTTGGATTTAAATCAGCCTTAGCATCAATTAGTACCTTAAGTATTTCAGGGTAATTTCTTACTGCCAAGTGTAGGGGTGTCACTCCATTATTCCAAGCTCTAATATTGACATCTGCTCCAGCCGCTATAAGCATACAGACGATTTCAAGGCTTCCACTGCCGCAAGCAGCATGTAATGGAGAATAGCCAACTGTATCTTGAGTATTTGGAAGTGCTCCTTTGGAAAGCAAAAAAGAGACAATATTGACATGTCCAACTTCGGATGCTATTTGAAGAGCTGATGTGCGGTACAGACGATGGACTTTTGTAGGATCTGAACCCTTCTCTAATTCTTTTTTTAAGCCCTCTAAATCGCCTTTTTGGGAATAAAGATAAATTTTACTATGCGAAAAAAGAAGAAAAGGAACTACAAACATTAGTGTAAATGCAATCAAGAACAGAAAAATTAATGTTAAATAATTATTGCTTTCAGTAGTAATTTCTTTCAGAAAATTTTCAAGAGAAGTTTGACTAGTCTCAGAGTATTCAGAATAGGTATTGGGAAACAAAAATGAAACCAAAAAAGGCATAGTAAAGACAACTATTATAAGTATCCTTTTTATAAGATCCTTCTGTGTGATTGCACCGATAAATACAAGTACAAAATACAGAATTATTAAGGATAATCTGTCTGGATCGTCTTTAAATGGATTCAAGTAGGTATAAATGGATGTCATAAACGATTATTGAACAAGAATTCTATTGGATTATCTTTTAATACATTGGTTAGATTTGTAGGATGGGTTAGCGAAGCGTAACCCATGCAGTCGTTGGATTTTGCGCCTCAATTTAACCTAAAGTGATAGAGAAGACTCACCTACAGTAAGCAGCGATCGCTTCAGCAGTTTCAACCTCTTCCTCTCGTTTTGTTGACGCTCTCGATTCGCTTTATTCTGTCGTGGCAACAGGAATTATTCATGAATCGATTGTATGATATGGATCGTGGGGAATAAGCAGGCAATGATAGAGATTAGCTTGCTAAAATGACCGACAATCTAATCACTGAATCAAGATTTTTTCATGAAACTGCCAGAATGCGATCGCTGTAATCTTTATTCTCGGACAAACTATCTCGTCTGTGCCGTTCATCCAGCGGGGCCAAGCGGTAAAACTTGCCCCGATTTTGAGTCAGCCGAACTATGGGAGCCAGAAAATCCCGAGCATTACCGCGAGCAGCACATGGACGAATGGTTTTGGCATCCCATTTTTACGGGCAAATGCCCCGATTGCAATCATTCCTTTTCGCGGCTAAGACTGCCACCTTTACATTGGCGATGTTCGGTCTGCGGTTGGGAAGATGACGAAAGCGATGACTAGGGGCTTCCTAAAAAGTCTTTTTTGCCAAGCTCTACACCGCAATGTCTGAGAATGTTATAGGTCGTCGTGATATGGAAATAAACGTTAGACAGCACAAAGCCAAACAGAAATGGCAGTCCCTCAAGGGTGAGAGAAGTGTCGCGCATGGGGATAGTAATCGACTTGGCTTCCGAACCATCAATTTGCTCGGGTGTCAGTGTTTCTAGGTAAGCAATGGTTTTGCGAACGCGATCGATCAGTTCGGAAAAAGTTGTTTCGTTATCCTCATACTTAGGAGCTTCTTGTCCTGCTAGTTGAGCGGCCCCGCGTTTGGCAATATCTGAGGCGATTTGAACCTGCCGCGACAAAGGAAACATATCAGGGAACAAACGCATATTAATTAGGACGGTGGGGTCAATTTTTTTGGTTTCAGCATGGGCAGCACCTTTTTCCAAAATCGTTACGAGATTATTCAAGTTGCGAATCAGGACAGGTACTGAAGCTTTGTACATGGAAATCATCATGGATAGTTCTCTCAAAAATAGGAAGTTAAATTTCAGTTAAAGTCCACATGCTCAAGTTTAGATGTGTCATAGAATGTGGGGTATAGACAAAAATCCTTTTTTGCCTCTGTCTAATTTTAGGCGGTTGCGTACCAGAAATTGAAAAGCGATCGCAATTCAACCTTTTGTAAGATCTATGAAATATCTTTCTATGGTTCTAAACTCAACGCTTCGAGTTTTGATTGCTGGTTTAACCGTTTTAGGAATCAGCGCGATCGCAGCATCCTCAGTTATGGCAAACGACACGACCTATGCCAATGACGATTGGAGCACTACCAAAAATCCTAAGTTCAAAAATTCTAAGTTTATACATTCTAACTAGAGAAGAGCTAGCACTATTTAACTATGCCCTCCAAATCAAGATCGTAAAGTAGCGATTAGACGTTTAGGATTTTGGAGCAGGTCAAGCGCATCTAGAATGCTGTTAGATACGATATCTGCATCGATCGAGGCTTCTACGGAACCACCTTCTTTTTGAATGAGGGCAATCCCTAACACAGATTCTTTGAGCATCTTGCGAGTGTTAACCATGCTTCCGTCATTTTTGGCGATCGCAAATGCACAAAAGACAAGTGCTTATATTCTGGCTGCTGCAATAAAGCTGGGTACTTTTTACGGTTATTGGCATAGGTTTTCAACATCCATAACAGAATAGAATCTTGACTGAAAAATGTTTTGTAAATACTTTCTCGATTGCCACTCCAGAGTTCTTCTTTGTTTAGCGATCTTTGTAAGGTTCGTCGCAACAGTTGCCTCAACACGATCTCAAAAGGATAATCGAGAAATACCACTGTATCGGCGCTACCCCAAACAAGGTCACGCACTTTGCTGTAGTTGCCATCGACGACCCAGCGATCGCCTGACAATGCCTTCGAGATGCGATCGCGAAATACTTGATCAGGAGCTTCTATCCAATTTGGCTCCCAATGTAGTGCATCTAATTCGACATGTGGAATCTGAAGTAGTTGGGAAATATTTTTTGCCAAGGTGGTTTTCCCTGAGCCTGAAGTGCCAACGATCGATATCCTCTGACCGCAATTTTGCAATTTTATTTCCATATCCCTAAATCCCTAAAGCATCCAAAGCTTGGGGCTGTATGTTGTTAGTGAAAATTCGGTATCGCAAGCTAGTGGAACCTCCATAGGCAGCAGCCTTGATAAACTCTTCTACAAGAATACCTCCATTAGCCTCAATAACACGCCGTGAAGGGTAGTTATCAGGATCGGTGGTGATTTCAACGTAGGGAAGCCCCTCTAGTTTAATCACTGCTAGGAAAATGCAGCAGAATCCCCAACGTCCAGCTCACGCTTTGTTGGGCTTCATTTATGCAGGCTTTCTGCTGGCTTTTAAAAACAAAGGCCATTGCACTAATTTAGTTTTATCAGGCTCATTCCAGATTGTTTTCAATTTTAGCTCCAGTTGGTCAACTGGGTCGTTTCCAAGTTCTGCTGAATAGCGTTTCACCGCAGACCAAGTACGGTAATACCCTAATAATTGCTGTAAATTCCATTCTACCTTCATTGAAAAAATTTTTGGGATGTTAATTTCATCAAACGGAAGAACTAAATCACGATAGCCATTCCTTAATTGGCGATTGCCACTTGCCCAAAATCGGTCGATCGGCTCAAGTAAAGTCTTAGTAATAACTTCATCAATTTCGTGTTCAATTTCTAACCTACCATAACCCCAAACAGCTAAAATGCCTTTGGGTTTTAGTACTCGTTCTACTTCTTGAAAAAAATTTTCTTGGTCAAACCAGTGTATTGCCAAAGCTACCGTAACCAAATCAAATGACTGATTTTCAAATGGAGTATGTTCAGCAGGAGAAACACTGTAGTTTATCTTATGATGTATGATGCAGTGTTGAATTTGCTCGACACTAATATCAGTTGCTTCAACATGTGCAAAAAATTTTGCACAGGAAATCGCTGCTTGCCCATTTCCAGTTGCACAATCCCAGGCGCGGTCGTGACATTCGGAAATTTCGCTCAAAAATAAAAAAAGCTCATCGGGGTATTGAGGTCTATGTTTGGCATATTGTTCCGAATTGAGCGAAAAGCTTTGAATGTTGTTCACTGTTACTCTGATAAAAAGAATTGGAAGCCCAACGGCTTAATTGAGCGGCAAGAGAAGATGATGTAAGCAGTATGTAGCGATCGCAAAGTAAACGAGCCAGTCAAGTAGCAATGCCTATGAATTTCTCTAGTAGACTACGGCGTAAAAATGTCTACCGTTAAACTGCCAGAGCCTTTCC